>DBFCNY010000112.1:0-10539 GCA_048298285.1 Collinsella sp. | reverse complement strand
AAGGGACAGGTTTGTTTTGGCAGGTTTTATCTGGGGAAACGCGGATGGTCGTTCAATAGGTCGCGCAAGATCTTCCCCAAATATAAAGGCGCCGGGAGGCGGAGACTCCCGGCGCCCGTCAAAGGGACTGTGTTGTCTGTTGGACCGCACGGTCCGTCGCGGCGATAGCGCCGGCTAGGCCTGAAGCGCCTGCAGCTGCTTGTGGACCTCGATGAGCTCCGTGGCCATGACGCGCATGGTCTCGGTGCCGGCCATCTGGTCCTCGGCATGCAGCAGAATCAGCGGGGCCTCGCCGTTACGCTCGCCGTTGGCCTCCTTCTTCAGAAGCCCCATGTGAACATCGTGGCCACCGTTATAGGCCTCGTCGCCCTGCTTGATAAGTTCCTCGGCGGCGTCAAAATCGCCTTCCTTGGCCTTCTGCACGGCATTGATGTACATGCTCTTGGCAGTACCGACGTAGCTGATGATCTCGAAGCAGGTCATCTGCAGTTCGTTCATATCCTCCATGCGCTGCACCTAGCCCATCACGCTGACGCAGTGGTCGATGATGCCGGCGGCGTTCATGCGGCCATAGTCGACCATGTTGATGACCTCGACCGGGAAACGGCCGGCGGCCTCCTTCTCAAAGTCGCCCTTGGTGTAGCCGATCTGCGGGCCGAGCAGCAGGATGTCGCACTCGTCCAGGTGATCGTGGGCCTCATTCATAGGACGGGCTTCGACCTCGATGTCCAGACCACGGCTCTCGACCTCGGACTGCATCTTCTGGACCAGCAGACTCGTGGACATGCCGGCATTGCAGCAAAGCATGATCTTCTTCATGGTTTCCTCCTTATAACTGCGCGGCGCGCAGACGACAAACTGGATAAATCCTTGTGGTTATCTTTCCCCTGTTTTGCACGTTTAGGCAAAAAAGGAGATACGGGTACCGGTACCAAGCATCGGTACCCGCAAGGGTGGAATGGACAAACGCTAGGCGTTCTGCTCGGCGAGGGCCTCCTGCTTGGCGATGGCCTTCTCGGAGATCCTCATAAAGGGCAGGTAGACAGCCATGCCGATGACCAGCTCCAGAGCCTGCCACACGCCGGCGCGCCAGTCAAAGCCCGTAGCAAGCAGGGCGTTGATGACGGGCGGCATGGTCCAAGGCACCTGAGCGATGCAGGGGCTGATGATGCCAGCGCAGGTCAGGCCATAGGTGACACCGATGAACAGGTCGGGAAGAAGCACGAACGGAATCATGAGCGGCAGGTTGTACACGATGGGGTAACCGTAGATGACCGGCTCGTTGATGTTGAACAGGCCAGGCAGAATGGCCATCTTGGCAACGGTCTTGGAGGCCTTGTTCTTGGAGAACAGGAAGGTGTCGAGCAGCAGCATGAGGGTGCAGCCCGAGCCGCCGATGAGGGCGAAGCTGTTGACGATCTGCATGTTCATGTAGTGATCGGGCTGGATGGTACCGCCGGCGGCAAAGGTAGCCATGTTGTCGACGATGAGCATGGTCAGGATCGGCTCGACGGTAGCGCCCGAGATGGTGGACTGGTGAATACCAACGCAGAACAGCAGGTTGGCGAGGGTGTAGATGAGGATGACAGCCCACGGACCGGCGTTCATGATGCTCTTGAGCGGGTTGGAGATGCAGGTGGAGATGATGGTGCACAGGTCGGTGCCGGCGCAGACGGCGAGCAGGGCCGAGGCGATAGCGAAGATCGAGAGGTTGAGCAGCATTGGGATCATGACGTTGAAGGAGTTGGAGACCGCAGGAGGTACGCCCTCGCCCAGCTTGACCTTGAGCTTCTCGACGCCCGAGATCTTGATGAAGAGCGTCGTGGAGAGCAGGGCGATGATGATGGCCGAGAACAGGCCGTTGGTACCGGTGTTGGCGGTCGAAAGGGCACCGGTGACCTCGGCGGAGGTGATCTTGTCGGTGAGAAGCGGGCTCGTGGCGGCAAGGGTTGCGGTGATCTGCTGCGGCATCATGATGACGAAGGCAGAGATAGCGACAACCACGCAGGCAAGCGGGTTATCGAAACGCTCGTTCTTGGCGAGGCTGTAGCCAATCAGACCGGCCAGGATAATGGCGGACACGTTAAGGGTGCCCAGGGTGATTGCCGAGCCCCAGGTCTGGAGGTTGGCGAGGCCCGCCGCATCGAGCGGGAACAGAGGGAACACGACGTTGTTGATAAGAACCGCGATACCCGCAAGGATATAGAGCGGCGTGATGGTCGCGAAGGCATCGCGCAGGGAACGCAGATGAACCTGGTTTCCCACCTTCGCAGAGACCTCGGCAAATTTGTCGAGGAAGCTCTTTCCGTTGTCACTGGCCATGATTGCTCCTAACTTTCAAATCCGGCCTTTTCCTATGTGCACGGTGGTCTGTCGCCCTCTGCCACCAGATGTGCCAATGTTATTGCGCGTTTGCGCAGGGGCTGAGCGCCCGTTTTGGGGCTGAGCGCCCGATCGCTAATCCACCACGTGGGTCGTGGCGACCTGCTTGAGCCAAGCTGCCGATTTCTTAAGACGGCGCTGATAGCCGTCCATGAGGTCGACCTCGACAAAGCCATAACGGTTCTTGAAGGCATTTGCCCAGGACCAGTTGTCAATGACGGCCCAGTAGTGGTAGCCGCGGCACTTGGCCCCTTCGTCAATGGCCTTGGCGACCCACTCAAGGTGCTGGCGCACAAAGTCGACGCGATAGTCGTCCTGAATGGTTCCCTCGGCGTCACGATTCTTGTACTCGTCCATGATGCCGATGCCGTTCTCGGAGACGAACCACTCAAGATCGGGATAGTTCTTGGCGCAGTCCATGCCAAAGTCGTAGAGGCCCTTCGGGTAAATCTCCCAGCCGCGGCTCTTGTTCATGACGGCATCGGGCCACACGTACTCGTCGGCAAAGTGCGGCAGACCGTACTGGTCGATCTTGCTCGCCGGCGCCTGGACGCGCGTGGGATGGTAGTAGTTGCAGCCAAGCCAGTCAACGACGCCCTGCTTGAGGATCTCCTGGTCACCGGCGCGGAACGGAAGCTTGACGCCGTCCTCGGCCAGGCTGTCGAGCACGTCGGCGGGAAGCTCGCCCTTGGTGATAAGGTCGAGCCACCAGCGATTGTTGATGCCGCTGGTCATACGCACGGCCTCGAGGTCTGCCTCGCTGGGGTTCTCCTTGGTGTAGACCGGGGTGAAGCAGTTGATCATGCCGATCTTGGCATCGGCGCGAACGGCGCCCTTGTCATAGGCCTTGCGATAGTTGGCAACAGCCAGCGCGTGCGCCAGCGAAATGTGGTACTGCACGGTGCGAGCACGGTTGAAGTCGTGGAGCTGCGGGAACCACACGCCCTCCTGGTAGCGCTGCTCGGGCTCGACGATGGGCTCGTTAAAGGTAAACCAGTACTTGATCTCTTGACCGAACTCGCGGAAGGCGACGTCGGCGTAATGCGCGTAGGCCTCGACGACCTCGCGGCTCTCCCAACCGCCACGGTCAAAGAGATAGGTGGGCATATCGAAGTGGTAAAGGTTGACGAACGGCTCCAGGCCTGCCTCGCGGGAAGCGCGGAACAGCTCGTGGTACCACGCAGCACCCTCCTCGTTGAGGTTGCCGTCGGCATCGAGCAGGCGGCTCCACTGGATGGAGGTGCGATAGGTATCCAGGCCCAGGTCCTTCATGATGCGAAGGTCGTCCTTGTACTTGGCCATAAAGTCGTTACCGGCATAGGAACCCACGCGGTTATAGAACGAGCCCAGATCCTGCATGGACCAGGTGTCCCACAGGTTCTCGAGCTTGCCGCCCTGGTTCCACTGGCCCTCGGTCTGCGGACCGGACATGGCCGCGCCAAAGAAAAAGTCGCTGGGCAGCTGATACTGTGCCATCGAAGTCCTCGCTTTCGTGTCTTTGAGCCTCCGATTGGAGGCGGGTTTGCTTTGGCGGGTAATCCGGCGCGGGCGCGCACCGGTTATCCGGATATCCGACCCACCAAAACAAATCCGTCTCCAAGCGGTACAGGCGATGCTCATGCATCTCGCTTGTTATCTATAACTATAGCGCTCTAATTTTTTTTGTAAAGCGTCTTTTTTGTTTTTCTTTCTCGAACTTCTTTGATTAAAGCCATATAGATGCTTTTATAGTAGGTATACTTTCTTTTACAGGCATTCATGTTAGAAAGGGGGTTCCATGATTCCCAAATATGAGTCAATAGCTGCGGATATTCGTCGCAGTATCGAGGATGGCGCCCTTAAGCCCGGCGACAAGCTACCCACTGTCGTTGAGTTCTGCGAGCTGTATGGCGTTTCCAAGATCACCGTCAAACGAGCAATTGAGCAAATTACCGAGGAAGGCTTGGTCACGAGCCGTCGCGGATCGGGCACCTACGTCAAGGACACCGCGGGGCTTCCCGGCAAAGCGTTTTTCCAAGGCAGAAACGACCGCGCGCAGGGCTTTACCTACGAGCATCGCGGTGAGAAGGTTGCCTCGGTGGTCTACGATTTCTCGATCGTCAATCCGCCGGCAGAGGTTGCCTCCCAGCTGGGAATGGCCGAAGACGACTTTGCCTATCACATCGTGCGCGTACGCGAGGTCGATGGCCTGCCCATCGTTATCGAGTACACCTATATGCCGCTCGAGCTGATCCCGGGCCTGAAGAAAAAGGACCTGTACGCGTCGGTCTACAGCTATATCCGCGAGCAATGCGGGCTTAAGATCTCGAGCTTCCACCGCACCATTCGTGCCGTGGCGGCAACCGAGGAAGAGGCCAAGCGCCTGAACACCAAGCCCGGCTCTCCCCTGCTCGAGCTCAACCAGATTGGCTTTTTGGACAGCGGCGCCGCGTTTGAGTACTCGATTTCGCGCAACGTGGGCGACCGCTTTGAGCTGCACAACGTAACGTTGGCTTAAGTTTGTAATCCGGCAGGCGCTCGCTTTGAGCCGTTTTTCGCGAGGTGCCTGCACAACCTGATGGGGGTATGCACATGTCCGATTTGATTAAACTCACGCCGATCTTCCACGAGAAGATTTGGGGCGGCCGCCAGCTGGAGACCGTCTTTGGCTATGACATTCCCGAGGGTCCCATCGGTGAGTGCTGGGCCATCTCGGCGCACCCCAACGGCGATTGCCAGATTGCCGAGGGTCCGTACGCCGGCCACACGCTGTCGTGGCTGTGGGCCGAGCATCGCGAGCTCTTTGGCAACTGCGAGGGCAAGGAGTTCCCGCTGCTCATTAAGATTCTGGACGCCAAGGACGACCTGTCGATCCAGATCCACCCCAACGACGAGTACGCCGCCGAGCATGAGAACGGTAGCCTGGGCAAGACCGAGTGCTGGTACGTGCTGGATTGCGAGCCCGGCGCCACGATCATCGTCGGCCAGCGCGCACATGACCGTGCCGAGGCCGCGCAGATGATCGAAGAGGGTCGCTGGGACGACATGCTCAACGTGCTGCCGATCCACAAGGGCGACTTTTTCCAAATCGACTCCGGCACCGTTCACGCCATCAAGACCGGCACGCTGATTCTGGAGACGCAGCAGTCGAGCGACGTGACGTATCGCCTGTACGACTACGACCGTCCCGGCACCGACGGCAAGCTGCGCCCACTGCACATTGAGCAGAGCCTCGACTGCATCGACTTTGATGCTCAGGCTCCGACCGACGGCACGGTGACCGCGCCCGAGGTGGACGGCGTGACCGAGCTCGAGTCCAACCCCTGCTACACCGTCGATCGCGTGCGCGTCGACGGCAGCAAAACCATCGACCAGCGCTGGCCCTTCATGTGCCTGTCGGTCATCGACGGCAAAGGCACCGTCTGCGGCGACCCCGTCCACAAGGGAAGCCACCTGCTGGCCCCGAGCACCGTGGACAAGATTGAGCTCGAGGGCAAGATGGAACTGATCATCAGCCATCTGTAGGTCACCGGTCCCCAAGCGCGCCCCGTCCCGGCGAGCCTCTGGCTAGTAACGACAATCAAAAAGCAACAAGGGGCTCCCCCGTTCATTAACGGAGGAGCCCCTACTCGTATCTATATATCAGCCCACCCGGCTCTCCAGACCAAAAAGACGAACGAGCAGAGCGACGTTCGCAAGCAACGTTATCTAAGGACCTGGGCGGGCGTATGGGGCAACATCGGTCGCGAGTTCCGCACGCAAAGGAGGCCACTTAATGTGGCCTCCGTCTTGCGCAGGACTGCCCGAGCAGGCGATGTTGCCCCATACGCCCGCCCAGGTCCGCCGGGATTACGACAGCTTAACGATCGGCGCGAAGCCTTTCATTAGCTTTTTGGTCTGGCCGGTCTTTTCGAATTGGACCTCGATCATATCTCCGACGACCGAGATCACGGTACCCGTGCCAAAGGTCTTGTGGCTCACGGTATCGCCCGCGGCAAAGTCCTGCGATGCGCTGGCGCGGTCGACCTTGCGCTCCACCGTCGGCGACACCTTGGACGACGGCTTTTTGGCTCGCGGCGCGCCCGAGCCAAAGGTCGAGGCAACGCGGCCGGCGTCGGGCGAAACCCCACGATGGCGCTCGGTCCCGTAACTGCTGCCGCCAAAGAAATCGTCGAAGCTCGACCCGCCGCGCGAGCCAGAGCCGCCCGTCGAGCGCGTACGCGAGCCAAACACCTTGCCGCCATACATGTCCGAGCCCATGCCCGAGCCAAAGGTGCCGTGACGGTCGCCGCGCTTCTCCCAGCCCGTGCCCTCAAAACCGGCAGAGCCGATACCGCTAAACTCGATATCCTCAAACGGAATCTCGTTGAGGAAGCGCGAGCGCGGGTTGGCAGAGGTCGAACCGTAGGTGCGACGTGTGGCCGCATAGGTCAAGAACAGTCGCTTACGGGCACGCGTGATGGCAACGTAGGCCAGGCGACGCTCTTCCTCGAGCTTGCCCGGATCGTCGCTGCCGCCAAAGTCGTGCACGTGCGGGAAGATGCCCTCCTCCATGCCGGCAACGAAGACCGCAGGGAACTCCAGGCCCTTGGCGGAGTGGATAGTCATCATGGTAATGGCATGCGTCTCGCCGGCAAGAGAATCCAGGTCGGAACGCAGGGCCAGCCACTCCATGAGGGCGGGCAGCGCCTTGCAGGTAAGCGGGCCATAGGTGCGCTCAATCTCGTCGGCATGCACGGCACCCGCGGGCAGCTCCGTCGGCGCGGCATAGGCATTGCCCGCGATGGCGGCAGCCAGAGCATCCTGCGGAGAAAGCGCCGGGGCCGCCAGGCTATCGAGCGGATTGGAACCCGCGGCATCACGCGCGCCAACGAGCGCCTCAAACGAGGATGCCGGGGCAGACGGCCCCGGTTCAGGCGCAGGCGCGCTCACCACGACGGGCTCGGACTCGGCGCCGGCCGGTACATCGGCAACGCCAGCCGCGCGCAGCTCTTCCAAGCTCTCGAGCGTACCCTCGATATCCTCGTGCGTCTCTTCAAATTCGGCAGCAACGCCCAAGAATTCCTGAATGTTCTCGGCGCGGCTCTCAGACTCCATGGTGCCCTCGGCGCGGAACGCCTGCAGCAGGCCCGTTTTGTCGACAATCATCTCGACGACGTCCTTGAGCTCGCCGTCCATGCGACGGCCCTCGCGCACCAGCGCCACAAAACTCGACAGGCCGTTACGCACCTTGGCGCTAAACATGCCCGTCTCGGCCGTCGCGATCTCGCAGGCCTGGAAGAACGAGCAGCGGTTATCGCGCGCCAGCTGCTCAATCTTTTGGATCGAGGTGGAGCCGATACCGCGTCGCGGCGTATTGATGACACGCTTGACGCTCATCTCATCTGCCGGGTTCACAATCATCTTGAGGTAGGCCATGACGTCGCGGATCTCGGCGCGGTCGAAGAATCGCGTGCCGCCCACGATCTTGTAGGGTACGCCCGCGCGCAGGAACATATCTTCGAGAATACGCGACTGGGCGTTGGTGCGGTAGAACACGGCGATGTCGTCGTAGCTTGTGCCCTTGGAGTGCAGCTTTTCGATCTCGCCGGCAATCCAGCGGCCCTCATCGCGCTCATCGCTCGCCTGGAAGGCCTGGATCTTCTCGCCGTCGCCCTCTGCCGTGAACAGGCGCTTGTCCTTGCGCTGCGAGTTGTGGCGCACCACGGCGTTGGCGGCGCTCAGGATGTGACCCGTGGAGCGGTAGTTCTGCTCCAACTTGACGGTCTTGCAGTTTTTAAAGTCCTTCTCGAAGTCCAGGATGTTGGTGATATCGGCGCCGCGCCAGCTGTAAATGGACTGGTCGTCGTCACCCACGACCATGAGGTTTTGGTACTTGGCGGCCAGCAGGTTGGCGATCTCGTACTGGACGTGGTTGGTGTCCTGATACTCGTCGACGCTAATGTAGCGGAAGCGCTCCTGATACTTGTCGAGCACCTCGGGGCGGGTGCGCAGTAGCTCGAGCGTGCGCACGAGTAGGTCGTCGAAGTCCATGGCGTTGGCAGCGCGCAGGCGGCGCTCCAGCTCCATATAGACCTGCGCGGCCTTTTTGTCGTTGGGGCTGTCGGCGGATTTGAGCATGTCCTCGGGCCCGATCATGGCGTTTTTGGCCGAGCTGATTTTGCTACGGATCATGTTGATGGGGAACTGCTTTTGCTCGATGCCGAGCGCCTGCATAATGTCGCGCACCATGCGCTTTGAGTCATCGTCATCGTAGATGGTGAACTGGCCGGTGTAGCCCAGCAGGTCGGCGTCCTCGCGCAGCATACGCACGCACATGGCGTGGAAGGTGCACACCCACATGCCGCGAGTGCCGTTGGGAATGAGCGCTGCCAGACGCTCGCGCATCTCGGCCGCAGCCTTGTTGGTAAACGTGATGGCAAGCACCTGCCAGGGCTTAACGCCCAGGTCGCCGAGCATGTGCGCAATGCGGAAGGTCAGAACACGAGTCTTACCCGAACCGGCGCCGGCAAGCACCAGCAGCGGGCCCTCGGTGGTTAGAACCGCCTCGCGTTGGGCGGGATTGAGGCTATCGATATCGATGAGCGGCTTGGCGGGCTTGGGCGCCGGGGCCGGGGCGTCGTAGAGGTCGAGCGGGACGAGCTCGGGTTCCGGCGCGGCGGGGGCGGTGTATACATCGAGCGGCACGGGCTCCGGTGCGGGCGGCACGGGTACCGCGGTGTTCTTTTCCCAGGGCAGCGGCTGGGTCATGGGCGACTCCTCATCTGACAGACGGCGCGCCTGCGGGCAGCGCCATAGTTTGAGCCATACCAGTATACCGAGCCGCGCGGACACCGACGCAAATCACACCACGACTCCGCGCACCGCCACCACCCAAGCTCCCCCAAATAAGTTGCGGTGAAATAGTTCCTGAAACCAGCCTTCTGGCCCTCAAACAGGAACTATTCCACCGCAACTTCGATTGGCTTGGAGGGCTAGAATATCTACCACTTCTACCTCATCCCCACATGGCAGGAGGACCTCTGTGAAGCATAAGGTGCTCTATTACATGGTCGACGGTTCGACCGAGGCGGGTCAGGCGGCGCTCGACGCAATCGAAGGCGGCGACCAGATTGAGTTGGTTGGCTGCGCGCACGAGCCCAATGTCTGCCCCACTGCCGAGCAGCTGGCAGGCTGCGAGGGCTTTGTCGGCGAGTTCGGTCCCGTTGACGATGCATGTGCCGACGCTATGGCAGCCGCGGGAATGCGCGTCGTCTCGAACATGTCCATCGGCCTGAACCATGTGGCAGTAAATCGTCTGGCCTCCTACGGCATTACCGTCACCAACTGTCCCGGGTACTGCTCGGACGACGTCGCTCAACACGCCATCGCCTTGATGCTTGACTTGATGCGACAGGTCACGTTGCTCAACCGCGACGTGCGCGACGGCGCCTGGAATCCACTTGCCGGCTACACCATGCATCGCACGCAGGGCCGCACGTTGGGATTGGTCTTTTTTGGCAGCATCGCGCGTGCTGTTGTGCCCATCGCGCAAGCGCTCGGCATGAAGGTACTGGTGTGGGCGCCGACCAAGACGGCAGAAGAGCTTGCCGCCGCCGGTTGCGCCAAGGCTCAAACGCTCGATGAACTGCTCGGCGCATCGGATATCGTCAGCCTGCATTGTCCGCTGATTCCCGAGACCGAGAAGCTGATTGGCAAGCGCGAACTTGCGCTTATGAAACCCACGGCATTTTTGATTAACACGGCCCGCGGGCCCATCGTGGATGAGAATGCCCTAGTCGCCGCGTTGGACGAGGGCATCGCCAGCGGTGGCACGCGCGGCATCTGCGGCGCCGCGCTCGACGTGCTCGCCGATGAGACCGCGCCCAACCAGGCTCTGATCTCACACCCGCGCTGCATTGTCACGCCCCATTGTGCGTACAGCACGCAGGAAGCCTACGACACCGTCCGTCGCATGTCGCTGCAGGCCGTAGTAGACAAGCTCGTCTTTAACCGCAAGCCCGAACACACCGTTACCGAATAATTGGTGCAAAG
The DNA here is from genome assembly GCA_048298285.1 of Collinsella sp. GTDB lineage: Bacteria > Actinomycetota > Coriobacteriia > Coriobacteriales > Coriobacteriaceae > Collinsella. The sequence goes on along the minus strand of DBFCNY010000112.1, from coordinate 144 downwards.
TAACCTGACCCCAATGCACCAATCACGGAACCGCCGATGCCATGGCAACGGCAGCGAGCGGCGGCCAGAGCGAACAAATTGGCATGAAAAGAGGGCGGCATAGACCTTTTGGTCATGCCGCCCTCTTTGAATGACAAGCTGTCG
>DBFCNY010000111.1:0-5091 GCA_048298285.1 Collinsella sp. | reverse complement strand
CAGCAGAGCCTCGCGGACACGGTGCCCGTTCAGCCACAGGCGCAGGCCGCGCCGCAGTGGAGCGCCCAGCAGGCCTACGCCGCGGTCCCGCAGTCCGAGTTCTACGACGAGGACGTGCCGTTCTGATGAGGCACGTACCCGACATCATCCGCGACCACTGGGAGGCGGCCCTGTTCGCCGCCTCCTTCTCCGCGGGTTTCCTGTTCTTCTCTTCGCTTCTATGGGGGTGGTTCTGATGGCCTTCACCGTGTTCGACAGCTTCGCCGAGGTCTACGACGACTTCGACGCGAGCGACCCCGAGGACCTGCGCGACCGCGCGATGCTCGCCGACGCGATCATGATGTACGGGCTGCACGGCGTCGAGGCCGACCTTCCGAAGCACCTCCGCCGCGTTTTCAAGGCGATGAAGAACGCCATCGACAACTCCAAGGACGCGCGCGGCAGGGGCGGCAAGGGCGGCCGCCCGCGCAAGAAACCAGTTTCCGACAAACCCGAAACGCAGGTTTCGGAAAGTGAAAACCCTAACCTAACCTGTCCTGTCCTGTCCTGTCCTGAACTGGATTGTGCTGAGCTGTCCTGTGATGGGGGTGATGCCCCCGCCGCGCCGCCCGAGTTCGAGCCGCCGACCCTCGATGAGGCCCGCGGTTACTTCGGCGCCAACTGCCTGAGCGGCGACCCGGACGCCTTCTGGGCCTACTTCGAGTCTCAGGGATGGGTCAAGGGCAACGGCCAGCCGGTGAGCAACTGGGGCGCCCTCGCGCTCGACTGGTCCAGGCGCCAGAAGCGCATCGACGCCGACGACCGGGCGAGGGGCAAGCCCACCGCCTCGGAGGTCGAGTCTGCCACGTTCAAGCCGACGAGGACGCCCGAGCAGACGAGGGCGGAGCTCGAGCGCAGGTGGCGCGAGGAATATCCGGGCATCGACCCGGCGAAGGTGAAGGCCCCGAGGGGGACGACCGCCGACCCGGTGGCGCTCAAGGCGTACCAGGACGCGCGGCGTCTGCTGGATGCGAGGGCCGCATGCGAGAGGAGGGCGTCATGAGCTTGGACGCCGAGAGGAGCGAGAACATGGGCAGACCGAAGGGGTCCGCGAGCATCTACGACGAGGGGACGTGCAGCGCCCGCTGCGAGACGTGCGGGTTCTGCGCCGTGAGCGAGGCGGTCATGACGGCGTCCGGCGAGGGCCGCAAGCGGTACACGTGCATGCGCTGCCCAGACTTCGTGCACGCCACGCAGGGGCTCGCGAGGTGCAACTACTGGGAGGCGCGACATGAGGGCTGAGTCGCTGGACAGGCGCGGGGGCTACGTGCTCGTGTGCGGGCAGTGCGGCAGGCGGTTTCGCGCGGCAAACAGGAAACAGAGGTACTGCTGCGGATGGTGCGAGAACGTGGCGCGAAGGGACGCGAGCAAGCGGCCCGTGGACGTGTACCTCGGAACGAGGAGCGAGACGGGCCGAGAGGTCAACGCCATGCGTGCGGCGCTGGCACAGGGGAGGCGCATCTGATGCGGGACGGTTACAAGTTCGAGTTCGGGGCGCTCGATGAGCCGGACGCACCCAAGGTGCAGGCGCTCAAGCCGCTCGAGGAGGCGGCCGAGGTGTTCGGCGCGTGGCAGGACTGCGACGACATGCGGTACAGCCCGATCATGACGGCGCGCAGGGTGTACCGCGAGAGCCTTATCGACGAGTGCATGGACGTGGTCCAGGCGGTCGTCAACCTGCTCGATGCCGAGGGGTTCACGCAGGAGGACGTGGACGCGGTAATCGAGCGCTGCAACGAGAGGAACCGAGAGAGGGGACGTTTGTGATGGAGACTTTGGAGCAGATCAAGGCAGACGCGGTCGAGGTGTTCCATTTCGACCGCGAGTGCAGGCCGCAGGACAGGGCGCACGCCTATCTGGGGAAGTACCGCGTCAGGCGCGGCTACAACGACACGGCGATGCAGGTCGCGGTGACCGACATGATCGAGCGCGCCTACGAGGCGGGAAGGGCGGAGGTCGCCGACTCGAACCTCGTGCAGAACCTGCGCCGCCAGCTGACGAGCATCGAGGCGACCGTCGGGGACGCCATCGACCTGCTCGACGAGAGCGTAGGGGGGGCGGAGTGCGATGAGTGACTCGAGGGTCGGCGGCTACCCGATGGGGGTGACCGACGCCGCTATCGAGCGCCACTTCGGCGGGGACTGCGAGCCTCGGATGTGCGGGAACTGCAGGCATTTCTGCAGCAGCGACATCCACGTCGACTACGGCTACTGCCACCTCGAGTTCGAGCGCGCCTACGACGCGGAGGCGCCTGAGCGCAAGGAAGGGTTCTGGCGCCTGGCGAAGTGGGCTGTGGCGTGGCTCATGGAGAACCTGCTGTACTGCGAGGACGAGTGCGGCGAGTGCCGCGACTACGAGGAGTTTGGGCTATGAGTGTCGAATTGCCGAGAGATGCCGAGGGACGAGAGATACCTCTAGATACCGTGGCGCTGTTCAACCGTGTCGGGAACGTATATAGCATCGTGCGCTGGACATTCACCACGGACTTTGATTTGAGTGACGGATGGTCGAACAAATGGCGTGCGATTACCGACCGTGGATTTGCACTCGACCCAGCACTCGTGTACCTCACCACGCCCAAGACCGACACATGGGAGAAGCTGGAAGAGGACTTGGGCAGGGGCGCGGACGCGCTTAATTACGAAGCCTGCGCCTATTTTGGCAAGAATGCGTGCAACTGCTCATCGTGCATCGCCGACAAAGGCGAAACCTGCGAAAGGGTTGTCATGCACGACATTGCCGACCGCATCCGCAAGCTGAGGGGTGAGGTCAAATGACGACACACCGACTCAAGGTCCTTATCAAATACGCCGACGCAATCATGAACGGCACCAAGACGTTCGAGATTCGCAGGAACGACCGTAACTTCAAGGTCGGCGACAAGATCGTATTCGACGTCGTCTCGAATGAGGGCTACGCCGTCGGGCCGGCGGCAAGGCATCCGCTCAACGGGGCGACCTACCGAATCGACTACATCCTCGACGACTTCGAGGGCCTCGCTCAGAAGTACGTGGCGCTGGCCATATCCAAGGAGGACTGATGGACAAAATCGAGCTGAAGCCCTGTCCGTTCTGTGGTGGCGATGCTGAGATGCAGCGGGGCAAGTATCAAGGTCTGCGCACCTTCTACGTGAGCTGCTTGGGATGCGGCGCACGGACGGACCTAGAGTACGCCGAGGAGTTCGCTGCAGATCTATGGAATGAAAGGGTGAGCCATGTTGAATAAGCGAGCGATGATTTCACAGCCTATGGCTGGCAAGACCGACGAGGAGATCGCGGAGGCGAGGGACAAGGCGCACGCCAAGCTGCGCGAGATGGGCTACGAGTTCGTGAACACCTTATTCACTGACGAGTGGTACAGCGACGAGGCTATGGAGGAGCGCGGCGTGGTACAGGTTCCGCTCTGCTATCTCGCGAAATCTCTTGAGAACATGAGCCTGTGCCATGCGGCCTACTTCTGCAAAGGCTGGGAGAACGCACGCGGATGTCGCATCGAGCATGATGCCGCCGTCGCGTACGGGCTTGAGGTGCTATATGAAGATTAGCGATGAAGAGCGCCGCGAGGCCGTCGAGTTCCTGCGCTCAGGCAAGTGCCTATACTTTGACGAGCACCGGAAAACGGAGCTCGACTGCAACCAGTGCATGAAGGTGAGCACGATGCTTTTCGGCCACTACGATGCGCTTTGCGGGTTGGACAGCTATGGAACCGATACGTGGCAACGACTTGCCGACCTCATTGACCGCCCGAGCGAGAATATCGAGCGTCCTCGGTGAGTTGGTCTCCGGCGCTTGATAAGGTTCTGCCGTGGCGGGCGAGCTTTAGGGGGTATGCGAATGGCGTGTAGGCCACCTGTAGGAGATGGGCCAAAAGGCCCATCTACAAAGTCAACACATCCGTTGAGGGACGAGTGGGCGCTCCGGAAGGGGCGCTCCTCTTACGTCCTTTGGACCGACGAGATGATAGGGCGGATGCAGGCGCACCCGGAGCGGACGTCGGCGGAGATCGCGGCGGAGCTGAGGGTGACGCCGAGCGCCGTGAGGCACGCGCGGCAGCGGTACGGGCGCTTCTCGACCGGAACGGACGGTCTGTGCATCGTGTGCGACGCGCGGCCTGTGTTCGACACGTCGGCGCAGGCGAAGAAGTGGAGGCTGTGCAAGGGGTGCTATCTGGCGGAGCGGAAGAGACGGCTCGAGGAAGAGGCGGAGAGCAACCGCATACGACAGGCCGCGCACAGACGGCAGAAGCTGGACGGAGACGCTTGAGAGGCTGGCCGAGGCAATCGGAATCAAGCCGACCAAGGTCGAGTAGCCGAAAGGCCCCGGGAAACCGGGGCCTTTTCTTTATACGTTACCCCCTTTTTACGCTCGTGGGCAAACGCACGCGCTTGTCCACGTGCGTAAAAAGGTGGGAACGTTCGCGTTTCCACATGGCTATCTACCAGCGGAAACGTGATTTTGTGGCGGGAAAAGGGCGTGAAAAACTGACCAAGGAGGGCATCGAGGATGCCGTCCGCCTGTGCCGTGCCGGAATGACCGACAGGGACATCGCCGCGTATCTCGGGGTCGCACGTGAGACATACAGCCGCTGGATCAACCACCCCAGAACAGACAATCAGCGTCAACTGTGTCACGTTCTAAAAAAGGCCGAGGTGGAGCGCAAGGCGACGCTCGTGGGCCGCATCATGGACGCGAGCGGCGACAGCTGGCAGGCGGCGGCGTGGCTGCTCGAGCGCAAGTACCCGCAGGAGTACGCCAAGGCGCAGCGCATCATGGATACCACCGACACGGCGGTGCTCAAGGCCGCCAAGGAGCTGGTGCTGTCCGTGCCGTCCTCAATCGGCGGGGACGAGTAGCCGATGCCGCTCACGAGGATGCAGCGCGAGTACCTCGCCAACTGCACGCACCGCTACAACGTGAAGTGCGGGGCGACGGGCTCGGGCAAGAGCTACGTCGACATAGCCGTGACCATACCGCAGAGGCTTCTCGCCATGAGGGGCGAGGGGCTGGCGGTGATGATCGGGAACACCCGCTCGACGCTCGAGCGCAACATCCT
>DBFCNY010000110.1:0-8116 GCA_048298285.1 Collinsella sp. | reverse complement strand
GCATCTTGACCCGTGGCGCGCCGGTCGAACCGGCAGCATCACCCCCTCTTGAAGGGGTCCTCGTACTCCTTCACGCCCAGCTTGTCCAGCGCGATGTCGTGGGACTCCTGCTCCCTGATGTACTTGGCGATCGTCGCCTCGTTCAGGCCGACGGTGGACACGTAGTAGCCCTCCGCCCAGAACTTCCTGTTGCCGAACTTGTACTTGAGGTTGGCGTGCCTGTCGAATATCATCAGCGAGCTCTTCCCCTTCAGGTAGCCCATGACGCTCGCGACGCTGTACTTCGGCGGGATCGCCAGCAGCACGTGCACGTGGTCGGGCATCAGGTGCCCCTCGATTATCTCGATCCCCTTGTACTCGCACAGCTTCCTGAGGATCTCCCCTATGTCGCTCCTGATTTGGTTGTAGATCACTTTGCGCCTATACTTCGGCGTGAACACGATGTGGTACTTGCACATCCACTTCGTGTGGGAAAGGCTGTAGGCCTTCTGGGCCATGGCGACCACCCCTTCGACTCGAATTCTTGACGGCCTGAACAATCGTCAATATCGGCCGGAGGGGTGGCTTTGTAAAGCCGTTTGTCTCCACCCGCGTAGCGGGTGGTTTAAAGCTGGCCGCTGCGCGGCCAGCAGACTAAAGTCTTGAAACAAAAAGGGGGTACCGACCCTCGTCGATACCCCCTTACAGGCAACTATGTCAGCGCGCGCAGGGCCGAGCGCACGACCCGCACGCCTACTTGCGAGAATTGCTCAGCTTATTGATCAGCGCCTCGAGACGCTCGCCGTCCTCGGCCGTCTGGGCAATAACCAAAATCGTATCGTTGCCGGCAAGCGAGCCAAGCACATCGGGCAACTCTGCCGCATCAACGGCGGCGGCGATGCCGGAAGCCGTGCCAGGCTGAGCCTTGATCATAACCAGATTATCGGTACGCAGAACGCCCGTTACGAGCTCGGAAACCATACGCTGCAGGTGCAGGTCCTCTGCCAGAACATAGATGCCCTCAGGGAGCTTACGCAGCCCCATATCGGCAATATCGCGAGAGACAGTCGCCTGCGTGCAATCAAAGCCCATAGCACGGAGCTCATCGACCAGCACGCGCTGCGTGCGGACATCCTTATTGCGCACAATATCTCTAATGGCATCCTGGCGCCCATTGCGTTTTTTAGCCATACAAACCCTCTCTCCAAAAGATGGCGGAGACAATCAATCAGTGATTGAATAGTTTAACGCTATTTGAAGGCTTTTGTGTATAAGAACGCATTTCGAAACAATTCTATGCAAGTTTGTTTCGTAATGAGCCGTTTAGGCGGGTTTTGCGCCCGTCCGATTAAGAAAAGCTGCCAGATGCGTACACATCACGCAGCGCGCGGGCTTAGCGCTGGCGATCGGCCCAAACAACAGACCGAGTCCCCGATGGTTGTCCTTGAGCGCGGCGACCATCTGACGGGTTCGAGGCGCCTCGAGCATATCACGCATGCGGGCGGAACGCTCGATTGACGACACCCCATGCGGGCTCAGACACAAATTCTCGATGCAGGCGACCAGTCCGGCAAAGTAGAACTTTTGGCTTGCCAGCTTGAGCCGACCACCGCTATCTGCTTCCGAGAGTGAGTCCGCAAGCTCGTCGAGCGCTCGGGTGTCATCGGATACCTTGGCATACATGGTGGGATCAAAGGCATCTGTAAGCTTAGGCGCTACCGCGTGGAAACAAGCGTCGCCGCATCCGGAGACGCGCTGCGCCTGCGAGAGCGCGCATGCCATAAACCCAACTGTGCGAAACGCCTTGTCGCACAAGAGGCATGCCTCAAACAGCGGACGGCTATACATCACGCCAGAGACTTGAGCAACCAAGCCGCCCAAAATCAACTGAGGCAACCCGGCCACCATCGAAGATTTGCTATCAATGGAAATATGAGTAGCATCCAAGACGCGCGAATGGCGCTCTCGATGTGCATCATAGCGGTCGAGCGACACCGTGGGGAACACTATGTCTGCCGCAGTATCGCACGCGATATCGACCATCTTGGAAAGGGACTGCGGAGCTAACCACTCATCGGCGTTCATAGCGATGATTTGAGAGCCACGCGAGGCAGCAAAACCGGCACGAAGACAAGCACCGCGCTTCGCGTCCTCGACGTCAATCAAATCAATATGGATGTCCCTGTCGGCAGCAACTTGAAGCGAATGGCGCACACCGGGCGCAGCATCGCGGCAGACAACAACAATCTGCAAATCATAGAGGTCTTGGTTCTGGATACTCTCGAGCGCACGCATCGCATAGCTGGGCGAACCTTCTACCACAAGGATCACCGAAAGTCGCGGATGCGAGCCACGTCGAACCAAGTTATCCATCCTCTCGACAGCAATGAATCAAACCGTGGTTCATGGTACACCCCAGCAATAAAAGCAATGAGACACCGGTTGTATTGCACGCCAAGAACAGATGTTGAACACGCGCAGCCCACAGATGACGGGTGTCGACGCACGACGCGTCGAGCCCTCCCCTAGTCGAGCACGACAAGCTCGGCGGGATCGTAATCCACGCCCATAAACGTAAGGCCGCAGGCAGGAGCCGTGGGGCCCGCAGCGGTACGGTCGCAAGCATCGATGACCTCGCGCATCCACTCGGGTTCACGGCGATGCATGCCAATCTCGACAAGCGTGCCCACGATCGTACGGACCATCGAATGCAGGAACGCATTGCCCTCGATGGTAAACGTCAGGATGTCCTCGCCAAACGCAACCTCATGGCCAAACTCGGCACGCATCACGCAGCGATGCGTGGGCTTGCCAACGGCCGAGGCAACCTTGCAAAAGCTTTTAAAGTCCTGCTCGCCCAGCAGCGCGGGGCAGGCAGCAGACATAGCCTCAACATCCAAGGGATAGCGATGCCACCACACGGCACCGCGGGACAGCACGGGGCGCGCATCTCGATCGGCAATACGGTACGTATACGTACGGGAACGCGCGTCAAAACGTGCGGAAAAGCCTTTACGGGCCCTGTAGACCTCGTTTATGGCGATATCTTTGGGCAGCAGGGCATCCATGGCCCTCAGCCACCTACGGCGCGTCAGGACAAGCTCAGCGTCCGTTACGGGCACACTAATGTACTGCGCCACCGCATGCACGCCGGCATCGGTGCGCCCTGCGCACGTCAGGTCGATCGGACGGCGCAGGAGCGTCTCGATAGCGCGGCGCAGCTCGCCCGCAACCGTCGTCTGGCCAGGCTGCTCGGCAAAGCCGCTATAGGACGAGCCATCGTAGGCCACGCGGAAAACGAGCGTGGCATCGAGCTCTGGAATCGAATTGAAATCAGACGGCGCGGTCATGGGCGCTCCCAACAAGCAATCAACGGTATCGCGACAAAAAAAGAGGGGTACGCGAACGTACCCCTCGAATATAGCCTATGCAGACGGATTGTCTACTCAGCGGTCTCCTCAGCAGGAGCCTCCTCGACAGCCTCAACCTTCTTGGGAGCAGCGGCCTTCTTGGGGGCCGGAGCAGCCTTCTTGGCCTTAGGCGTGCAAGGCTCGGTGACGAGCTCCATGATAACGATGGGAGCGTTGTCGCCCTTACGGTTACCGAGCTTCATGATGCGGGTGTAACCGCCGTTGCGGTCCTGCCACATGCCCTGGGCAGCCTTGTCGAAGATCTCGGCAACGAGCTGCTTATCGCCGAGCTTGGCGATAGCCAGACGACGAGAGTGCAGGTCGCCCTTCTTGGCCCAAGTGATGATCGGGTCGACGACCGAACGCAGCGCCTTAGCGCGGGTCTCGGTGGTCTTGATGCGGTCGTTCTCGAAGAGGGCCTTAGCAAGGCTCTTCTTCATGGCCTTGGTGTGGCTCGCATCGGTGCCGAGCTTCAGGCCCTTCTTAACGTTGTGACGCATGGTCTAGTTTCTCCTCAAATATGCGAAGCATTAAGCCTTCAGGCTCAGGCCCATGGACTCAAGCTTGTCCTTCACTTCCTCGATCGACTTAACACCGAAGTTACGGATGTTGAGCAGATCGTTCTCCGAGAACTCAACGAGCTGACGGACCGAGTGAATGCTGGCGCGCTTAAGGCAGTTGTAGGAACGGACGGAAAGGTCCAGATCCTCGATCTGCTTGTCCAGCTCGGCGTTGTCGTTGGTGACCTCGGGAGCGAAGATCGAAGCCTCCTCCTCGACCTCGGGGGTCTCGGCAAGGTTCATAAAGGCGGCCATATGCTGGTTGATGATATTGGCAGCCTGGACCACGGCGTCGCGCGGGGCGATGGAGCCGTTGGTCTCGATCTCGAGGACAAGGCGGTCGTAGTCGGTGTGCTGACCGACACGGCAAGCCTCAACGAGCTTGGCGCAACGGGAAACCGGCGAGTACAGCGAGTCGACGTGGATCACACCGATGGGATCGTTGTCGCGCTTGTTGGCCTCGCCAGAAACATAGCCGCGGCCATAGCCGATGCGCATGCTCATGGTGAGATGGCCACCCTCGGTGAGCGTTGCGATGTGCTGCTCGGGGTTGACCAGCTCAAACTCGGACGGAATAAAGAAGTCCGCACCGGTGACCTCGCAGGGGCCGTCAACCGAGATGGTAGCGGTCGCCTCGTCGGTCGTGCCGAGAGCCCTGAAGACAAGACCCTTGACATTAAGGACGATGTCGGTGACATCCTCGACCATGTTAGGGATGGTCATGAACTCGTGCTGCGCACCATCGATCTGAATAGCCTCGACGGCGGCACCCTCGAGCGAGGACAGAAGAACGCGACGAAGGGAGTTACCCAGCGTATCGCCGTAACCACGCTCGAGCGGCTCGACGGAGACACGAGCAGACGTCTCATTGATCTCTTCGACCTGAACCTGAGGCCTAATGAATTCTGACAGGTATTACCTCCAGCCTCAGCAGCCCGGATGGACTACTTAGAGTAGAGCTCGACGATGAGCTGCTCGTTGATATCACCGCTGATCTGCTCACGCGTCGGCAGAGCGAGCACGTTACCAGACAGCTTCTCGATATCGACCTCGAGCCAGCCAGGGACCTCAAAGCGCTCGGAGGAAATCAGGGCCTCCTTGATGGGGAGGAGGTCACGGAACTTCTCGCCGACAGCGACGACGTCGCCGGCCTTGACGCGGTAGGACGGGATGTCCACGCGCTTGCCGTTCACGGTGAAGTGACCGTGACGGACGGACTGACGAGCCTCTTTGCGGGTGCGGGCGAAGCCAAGACGGAAGACGACGTTGTCGAGGCGAGACTCAAGGATGATCATGAGGTTCTCACCGGTGACGCCGTTCATCTTGCGGGCCTTGTTGAAGTAGCCGTGGAACTGCTTCTCCAGAACGCCATAGATGAACTTGACCTTCTGCTTCTCGCGCAGCTGCATGCCGTACTCAGATTCCTTGCGACGGCGCTTGGGCTGACGGATAGATTCCTTCTTGCTGCTGTAACCGAGCTCAGCGGGATCGATCCCGAGCTGACGGCAGCGCTTAAGAACAGGAGTCCTGTCGATTGCCTTATTGATACGATCCTTTCAGTTACACGCGGCGACGCTTCTTGGGGCGGCAGCCGTTGTGCGGAATGGGGGTCTTGTCCTGGATGCTCGAGACCTCGAGGCCAGCAGCCTGGAGGGAGCGGATGGCGGTCTCACGACCGGAGCCGGGGCCCTTGACGAAGACGGAAACCTTCTTCATACCGTGCTCCATGGCCTGCTTGGCAGCAGCCTCGGCAGCCATCTGGGCAGCGAACGGCGTGGACTTACGGGAGCCCTTGAAGCCCACCTGGCCAGCCGACTTCCAGGAAATGACGTTGCCCTGGGGATCGGTGATCGAAACGATCGTGTTGTTGAACGTAGAACGAATGTGAGCCTGGCCCACGGAAATGTTCTTACGGTCCGCGCGCTTCAGACGGGCAGCGCGAACGTTCTTCTTAGCAGTAGCCATCTATCTAGCGCTCCTTATTTCTTCTTCTTAGCACCGATCTGACGCTTCGGGCCCTTGCGGGTACGAGCGTTAGTGTGGGTGCGCTGGCCGCGGACCGGGAGGCCCTTGCGGTGACGAAGGCCGCGGTTGCAGCCGATGTCCATAAGGCGCTTGACGTTCTGGTTGCGCTCACGGCGGAGGTCGCCCTCAACCATGATCTGGTTCTTATCGATATAATCGCGGATGGCGTTAACCTCATCCTCGGTGAGGTCCTTAACGCGCGTATCCACGTTAACGTTGCACTCGACGCAAATCTTCGTCGCAGTGGTGCGGCCGATGCCGTAAATGTAGGTCAGACCGATCTCAACGCGCTTCTCACGCGGGAGGTCGACACCATTAATACGGGCCAACGTAGTCTCCTCTCTTAACCCTGACGCTGCTTATGACGGGGGTTCTCGCAAATGACGAGGACCTTGCCATGGCGCCTAATGATTTTGCACTTATCGCACATCTTCTTGACCGAAGGACGTACCTTCATCGTTCTTCCTTTCGGTAGCGCTCAAACTACTTCCCTACTATCTACTCGCCCAGCCGCAGGCGTTTAAAACTATGGCTGGTCTTCACACGCAAACCGACCGTAGGTTGAGCTAAGCCTGCAGTCGGAAAAGAGCGTGTATGCGTGCCGCTATTTATAGCGATAGGTGATGCGGCCGCGGGTCAGGTCGTACGGGGAAAGCTCCACGACAACCCTGTCACCGGGGAGAATGCGGATGTAATTCATTCGGATCTTGCCAGAAATGTTGCACAGAACCGAATGACCGTTCTCGAGCTCGACCTTAAACATGGCGTTGGGCAGCGGCTCTTTTACCGTGCCCTCGAGCTCAATTGCGTCTTCCTTCTTCACAAGCAATCATCTTTCTCTAGAAAACGACAGCGATTGAGTATTCTACAACACGTATGTACGCATCGTAATAACTTCGTAATGGCTCCACAACTAAGTGGAACTTGTTACATTTCTCCGCCTTGGAGCGAACACCAAGCGCCTTGCGCGTCGGTGGTGAGAATCACCGGGCCGTCATCGGTGATGGCGACGGTGTTCTCGTAGTGCGCGGCGGGCAGGTGGTCGTTGGTCGTAACGATCCAACCATCGGAGCCCGTACTCACATGATTGGATCCCATCGTGACCATCGGCTCGATGGCAATGACCATACCGGCCTGGAGACGAACGCCCCTCCCCTTCTTTCCGTAATTCGGAACGTTGGGGTCCTCGTGCATCACATGGCCAATACCGTGCCCCACATAATCGCGAAGCACGCCATAGCCGTGAGACTCGGCGAGGGACTGGACGGCATAACCAATGTCCCCAATATGGTTACCGGGAACAGCCTGCTCGATTGCAGCCTTAAGGCAATCGCGCGTAACCTCGCACAGGGCCTTGGCCTCGGGCGTGGGGGTACCGACGAAAAACGTCCAAGCGTTATCGCCGACCCAACCGTCGACAACGGCTCCCGTATCGATGGAGATGATATCGCCATCGCGCAGGATCATGTCGGGATTGGGAATACCGTGGACCACAGCATCGTTAATCGATGCACAAATGGTACCGGGGAACCCGCCGTAACCCTTAAAGGCCGGGGTGCCGCCATGCATGCGGATAATCTGCTCCGCGAGCTGATCAAGCTCAAAAGTCGAAACGCCGGGGCGCACCATGGCTCCAACGTGGCGGAGCGCCATCTTAGATAGCGCTCCTGCCTTCTTCATCTGCTCGATTTGCGTTGCAGACTTAATCTTGATCATAGACCGAGAGCCTCTTTGACATCCCCGTACACGGTCTCGCGAGCCTGGTCACCGTTGACCGACTTGAGCAGACCCTGGCCACGATAGTAGTCGACGAGCGGGCTCGTGGACTTCTCGTAGACGTCGAGACGGTTCTTGATGGTCTCGGGCTTGTCGTCGTCGCGCTGATACATCTCGCCGCCACACTTGGGGCAGGTAGCATCGGCAGCGGTGCCGGTGTAACCGCAGGCGCGGCAGGTGCGACGCGAAGACAGACGATCGATAATGACCTCGGGGGCCACATCGACCAGAAGGGCACAGTCGATCTCGCGACCCATGGCGGAGAGCTCGGAATCGAGCGTCACGGCCTGGGCGGTGTTGCGCGGGAAGCCGTCGAGGATGAAGCCCTTCTCGGTGTCCGGATCCTGCAGGCGCTCGGTGACCAAG
>DBFCNY010000109.1:0-2758 GCA_048298285.1 Collinsella sp. | reverse complement strand
CGACGCTGCGCGGGCCGCATTTGGACAATCTGACGTTCAACTTCAAGGGCGCGACCAGAAGGTCAGCGCCCCTTCGTTTCACGTCACCTTGTCTCAAATGCGGCCCGCTCGCTGTCGTTTCCAAGACATCGGCGTTGCCTTGCTTCGGGAATGCGGCAGATAGGGACGTTCCTTTTCTGCCGGCAGTTTGGGACACTCCTTACGGGACACCCCCTCCACAGCGCCTATGCCAGCTTGTCGATTTGCCCAATCTCCCAGAGCGGAATGTTGACGAGCGTGCCCTCGTCTCTATATGCCGCTAACGATGTTCTCACGCAGCGCTCGAGCTTGAACTTCTCGCAGGCAATCCTCAGGCTCTTTGCTTTGAGGTTCTCTGCCGCCTTGACCTCGAGCGGAAGCACGGTCCCCGCATGGTCGATGGCAAAGTCAGTCTCTGCATTGCCGGAGGAGGATGACCAATACGCGGGAGTTTTGCCTTGGAGCAAAAGCTCCTGTGCGACGTATTGCTCGGTCAGCGAGCCTTTGAACTCCGTAAAAACAGCGGGCCCGTTCAGAACGATGGCTGGCGAGAGGCCGGAGAGTGCTCCGAGGATGCCGGTGTCGATGCAGAACAGCTTGAAGCCCGAGAGATCCTCGTAGCTTGTGAGCGGTGCTCTTAGGGCGGAAACACGTGGTACCTTATGAACGATTCCGTAGTCCATGAGCCACTGGAGGCTTTCCTCAAAATCGCGTGCGCGCGCCCCAGGACGAAGCGCGCCGTAGACGAACTTCTTGTTTTCCTTTGCGAGCTGGCCGGGAAGGGATTTCCAAACCAGCCTCATGCGCTCGACGATGCGGGCTGGCGCATGCTTGCCAAAATCGGATTCATAAGCTTCGATGATTTGCTGCTGAAGCCTGCGGGCCTCGATGAAATCGTGGGAGGCGGCGAAAGCGGAGACAACTTCTGGCATGCCACCGACAACGAGGTATTCCTTGAGCAGGCGCTCGAGCTTTTCGGAAACGTTCGCCAGCAGGTCCATGTCTGCGGCAAGGATGGCATCTGCGAGCGGATCGCCATCGACGGCACGAACGAACTCGACAAACCCCATGGGGCGCATGGTAAGCTGGTCGATCTTGCCGACGGGGAACGACTCGTTTTCGCGTCGGAGCGCGAGCCCCATATAGGAGCCGGCTGCCATGATATGGTATTCCGGCGCCAGCTCGTTGAAGTATTTGAGCGAGGTGATGCCACGCGGTGCCTCTTGGATTTCGTCGAAGATGATGAGCGTGTCTGTCGGCGTTATGGTCTGGCCGCGCAGGAGCTCTATCTGGGAGATGATGCGTTTGGGGTCAAGGCTTCCGTCGAACAGCGAACGTGCGCCCGGTTCGAGCATAAAGTCAAAAATGATGACGTTTTGATACTGCTGGCCTGCGAATTCGTTGAGAAGCCAAGTTTTTCCCGTCTGGCGGGCCCCCTTAAGCAGGAGGGGCTTGCGGTTTGACCTAGATTTCCAAGCGATGAGTTCGTCCATTAGCTGTCGCTGCATACTGCCCCCTAACGATCATGGTTAGTATAAGACCGTCTGGGTCTTTCCATCGAAAAATGTGGGAGTGAACCACGTTTTTCCATCGAATAATGTGGGAGACAACCACGTTTTTCCATCGAATAATGTGGTGGTTTAGGTCGGCACCTGGGGACGTTCCTTTTCTGCCGGCAGTTTGGGACACTCCTTGTTTTGGTGCAAATTAGCTACCCATGCATCAGAAAACGGCGCCCGTCGGTGATGTTGCCGGCGGGCGCCGTGGTCGTGTAGGCGCTATTTGTTAAGTGCGTGCTTTCGAGTTCGCGTACTACAGCGAGTCGATAAAGCGCTGTTGGGCGTCGCGTCCTGCCTCGTCCCACTTGAAGACGCCGGCGTTGTCGAGCACGTGGCCAAACACCACGCCGACCTCCTCGTGCAGGATGTCGATGGCGTTATCCGCCGTGAGCTCATCGGCACGACGGGCAAAGACGTCCAGAGCCCACGCGGCGTGGCTGCGGCATAGGTCGTCGCCCTCGAGTGCGGCGGTAAGGTCGTAGCTGACGTCGACCTTGGCGGCCAGCAGGTGCTCGCGAACGGCACCGAGCTCGGGAACCAGGCGCGGCGGAAGAATGGCCAGGCCCATGACCTCGATCAGGCCAATGTTCTCCTTCTTAATGTGGTGATACTCGGCATGCGGGTGGAACACGCCCAGCGGATGCTCATCGGTCGTAATGTTGCAGCGAAGCGCCAGGTAGGCCTCGTAGATATCGCCACCGGCATTGCCGCGGGAGTCGACGCGGCGAATGACGGGCGTCACGGTGTTGTGCGCCACGCCGTCGGCCGTGTGCGCGATGACGCCCACGGACTCGTCGGTCCACTCGCGCCAGGCGAGGATGATCTTCTCGGCGGCATCGAGCAGCTGAGCACGGTCGTGCGAGCGCAGGCGCAGCACCGAGAGGGGCCACTGCAGCACGGTGCCGGTGACCTGGTCAAATCCGGGCACGCTAAACTGCGAGACCTCGGTTGCGTGCATCATGGGGAACTCGTGCGCGCCGCCCTGGAAGTGGTCGTGCGACAGGATCGAGCCGCCCACGATGGGCAGGTCGGCGTTGGAGCCGATAAAGTAGTGCGGGAACAGGTCCACAAAGTCGAGCAGGCAGGAGAGACCCTTGCGATCGACGTGCATCGGACGATGCTCGGAGCTCATGGCAATGCAATGCTCGTTAAAGTACGCGTACGGGCTGTACTGGAAGCCC
>DBFCNY010000108.1:0-6027 GCA_048298285.1 Collinsella sp. | reverse complement strand
CATCCAGGAGGCCCTGAACACCGGTGTTATCGCCGGCTTCCCGGTCCTCGACGTCAAGGTCACCCTGTTCGACGGTTCTTACCACGAGGTCGACTCCTCCGAGGCCGCCTTCAAGATCGCCGGTTCCATGGCTATCAAGGACGCCCTCAAGAAGTCCGACCCGCAGCTGCTCGAGCCGATCATGGCTGTCGAGGTCGAGACCCCCGAGCAGTACATGGGCGACGTTATGGGCAACCTCTCCGGTCGCCGCGGCAAGATCGAGGGCATGGAGGATCGCAAGAACAGTAAGCTCATCCGTGCCAAGGTGCCGCTGGGCGAGATGTTCGGTTACGCTACCGACCTTCGCTCCCAGACCCAGGGCCGTGCATCCTACACGATGCAGTTCGACTCTTATGAGCCTGCGCCCAAGTCCATCGTGGACGAGGTCATGAGCAAGAACGCCTAAGTTCGAGCTCCCTGTTACGTAATCCTGCGAGAACATCTCTCGCACTCTTTGGAGGTTTAAGTTGGCTACCCAGAAGATCCGCATTCGCCTCAAGGGCTATGATCACGAGGTCGTCGATCAGTCCGCGAAGCTCATCGTCGAGACCGCTCAGAAGACCGGCGCTCGCGTTTCCGGTCCTGTCCCCCTGCCCACCGAGCGCAACCTGTACACGGTTATCCGCTCGCCGCACGTGAACAAGGACTCCCGTGAGCAGTTCGAGATGCGCACCCACAAGCGCCTCATCGACATTCTCGACCCCACCTCGGGCACCGTTGATTCGCTCATGCGTCTCGACCTCCCCGCTGGCGTCGACATCGACATCAAGCTCTAAGCGATATCGCTCATAGCTTAAAGGGCCCCGCTGCCGTTACGGTAGCGGGGCCCTTTTGTTTAGCATGATGGGATTAGACCGCCGGATAAGGCTGCCGAGCGGCTGGCTGTGGCGCCCTATTCGCTCGCGGGACGCAGCGATGCCTCCTCAAAATGGAAGGATCGCAAACCGCCTTCCGTTTCGATACACGCGCGACCAAAGCCATCGACGGTTTTAAAGATGCCGCGTGCCAGCTCGTCGCCGGCAGGGGAACGGGCGATAACGTGCTCCCCAATCCAATTGAGGTGAGTGACATATTCGCCGTGGACGGGCGCGAGCGGTCCGCCGTCTTCTTCCATGGCGTTAAGACGCTCTGCCCACGCATCTACAGCGTCTATAACTGCGTGATAGACCTCATCGAGGAGCATGTTGACGGTGGGAACGCTCTCGTTAAGGTCCGAGAGGCCAATTGCCGCCAGACCGCCATCGGGTACCTCTTGGGGCGTGTAGTTTACGTTGACGCCAATGCCGCAGACGGCGAAGGGCTTGCCTTCGTTATCGCGTGCGGCCTCGACCAGAATGCCGCCGAGCTTGCGTCCTCGCGCGACAAGGTCGTTGGGCCATTTAAGGCGAATCTCGTTTGCAAGACCCTGCTTTTCGAGTGCTTCAAGCACCGCTAGGCCGCTGACGGCGGCAAGACCAGAGAACTTTGCAGGATTAACGCATGGGCGCAGGACAATCGAAAGCAATAAGTTGCCGACGGTTGAGTCCCACTTGTGCCCGCGCCGGCCGCGTCCTGCTGTTTGAGCCCGGGCGGCAAGTCCTGTGCCGTGCGGCGCTCCCTGTTTTCCTGCTTCGAGCAGGTCATCGTTGGTCGATCCGGTTACGTCGACTATCGTTAATTTGGCATCCATAACGGTTGCTACCTCCTAAGTTAATAAGGCAATCGCGTAATGGTGTCGAGAGATAGACACAATGTGAAGCCTTTGTCGCATTTGGACAATTTAATGTTAACACGTCAACAACGACTAAAATGCGCTATCCTCTCTTGGTCGATGTAAACACGTCAACAACTCAAAGGAGGCTAGTGATGGGTTTCACGATTCTTGGAACAGGCTCGGCGCTTCCTGAGCGCAGTGTTTCCAATGACGAGCTGTCTGAGTTCCTCGATACCTCGGATGAGTGGATTTTTACCCGCACAGGTATCAAGAGCCGCCACGTCTGTACCACCGAGTCACTTGACGACCTTGCCGTAGCGGCGAGCGAGCGGGCACTCCAGGTGTCCGGAATCGACGCGAGCCAGCTGGATCTGATCGTCTGCTCGACGACGACGGGTGACCACCTTGTTCCCGCTGAGGCGTGTGCCGTTGCTGAGCGACTAGGAGCGGCGTGCCCTGCCTTCGATGTCTCGGCGGCCTGTGCCGGCTTCGTGTTTGCGCTCGATGTCGCCGAGGGCTATATCGAGCGCGGTCGTGCCGAGCGCGTGCTTATCGTTGCTGCTGAGCAGATGACGCGCGCGCTCGACTGGACCGACCGCGCCACCTGCGTGCTCTTTGGCGATGGGGCAGGCGCCGCAGTGATTGGGGCTGGGGGAGACAGCCCCCTTGCCGTTGAGCTTTCGACGGCGCCCGACGTCGAGACGTTACACGTTCCCGGTCTGGTCGGCACCTCGCCGTTTAAGGCTTCCGCAGATAGCAAGAGCGTGCTGTCCATGAATGGCCGCCGCGTGTTCAAGTTCGGCGTCAACGCCATCTGCGACACGGTCCATAAGCTTGCGGGCGATGCGGGCATTTCGGTCGAAGACATCGACCATTTTGTATTCCATCAGGCTAACGAACGAATCCTGAGTCAGGCGGTCAAGCGCCTCGGCGTGCCAGATGAGCGCGTGGTTCGAACGCTGCGCGAGACCGGCAACATTTCGAGCGCCTGCATTCCCTTTGCGCTTGACCGTCTGGCACGCACCGACGCACTGAATGCGGGCGACACCATCGCCCTCGTTGGATTTGGCGCCGGCCTGGATATAGGTGGCTATCTGCTTCGTTGGAAGTAGTTGCACATAGGAAAAAACGCCCCTAGGGCACAAACAAAGGAGAACTACCATGGCAGATCAGAAGACCTTCGAGCGCGTTTGCGACGTTATCCGCGAGACCGCCGGTCTTGACGATGTCGAGATGAAGCCCGAGTCCACGCTCGAGGAGATTGGTCTCGACAGCCTGGGCACCGTCGAGATCCTCGTCGCCGTCGAGGACGAGTTTGGCATCCAGCTCGATACCGAGGAGAACCCCAAGACGGTCGGCGAGTTCGCCGATACGGTCGAGGCGGCATTGGAGAAGTAGAGATGCTCAAGACTCCTCTCTGCGATCTGCTCGGCATCGAAAAGCCCGTGTTCCAGGGCGGTATGGCCTGGATTGCCGATGCCTCGCTGGCGTCCGCAGTGTCCGAGGCGGGTGGCTTAGGCATCATCGCGGCCATGAACGCCGACGCCAACTGGCTTCGCGACCAGATTCATGAGCTGCGCGCCAAGACGGATAAGCCCTTTGGCGTCAACGTCATGCTCATGAGCCCGTTTGCCGACGAGGTCGCGCAGGTCGTGATTGACGAGCGAGTGCCGGTCGTCGTGACGGGCGCCGGCAATCCCGCCAAGTACATGAAGGCGTGGAACGAGGCGGGCATCAAGGTCATCCCGGTCGTTGCCTCGGTGGCGCTGGCGCGTCTCGTGGCGCGTCGCGGGGCCACGGCGGTTGTTGCCGAGGGTACCGAATCGGGCGGCCATATTGGCGAGACCTCGACGATGGCACTGGTGCCGCAGGTCGTCGATGCGGTCGACATTCCCGTTGTGGCCGCCGGCGGTATTGCCGACGGCCGCGGCGTGGCGGCCGCCTTTATGCTGGGCGCCGAAGGCGTGCAAGTGGGTACGCGCTTTCTGGTCGCAGACGAGTGCACCGTCTCGGAGCAGTACAAAGAGATGGTCCTGAAGGCCAACGACACTTCGACGCGTGCGACCGGTCGCTCGACGGGACATCCAGTGCGCGCCCTCAAGAGCCCCTTCACCAACGCCTATGCCAAGAGCGAGGGTTCCGGCGCGAGTGCCGAGGAGCTCGGTGCTATGGGAACCGGTGCGCTGCGTAAGGCCGCCAAGGACGGCAACTACGAAGAGGGTTCGTTTTTGTGTGGACAGATTGCCGGCATGGTCAACGAGCGCCAGAGCGCACGCGAAATCGTTGACGACCTGGTCGATGGCGCCGAGCACGTCCTGAAGGGTGCGTGCGCATGGGTGGCGTAGCGTTTTTGTTTGCCGGCCAGGGTGCCCAGCACCCCGCGATGGGCGTCGACTTGATCGAGACATCGCCGGCGGCTGCCGAGGTGTTCGCCATTGCCGATGAGGTGCGCCCGGGGACGAGCGAGCAGTGCCGGAGCGCCTCCAAGGAGGAGCTCTCGCAGACCGAGAACACGCAGCCTTGCGTGTTCGTGCACGACCTGGCAGCGGCTGCCGCCCTGCGTGAGCGCGGCGTGGTACCTGCCGCCTGTGCGGGATTCTCGCTGGGCGAGGTCGCCGCGCTCACCTTTGCGGGGGCGTTCGATACGCGAGCGGGCTTTGAGCTCGTGTGCGAGCGCGCGGCGCTGATGGCCGCGGCTGCCGAGCGCCATCCGGGCGGCATGCGCGCCGTCATCAAGCTCGATGCGGCGCAAGTCGAGGGCCTGGCAAAACAGGCCGGCGAGGACTGCTGGCCAGTCAACTACAACAGCCCACAGCAGACGGTTGTGGCCGGAGCGCCCGAGGCGCTGCAGGAGCTCGACGTCCTAGTAAAAGAGGCTGGCGGCCGCGCCATGAAGGTCGCGGTGTCGGGTGCATTTCATAGCCCCTATATGGCCGAGGCGACCTGTGGCCTTGCCGCATATATTGAGGCCGGTCACGCGCCGTCCCCGTTGCTCATTCCTGTTTTGGCAAATATGACAGCGGCGCCCTATCCGGCGGATCCCCAGACGGCATCGGATGTCTTGGCCAATCAGGTGAGCCATGCCGTACGCTGGGTCGATACGCTGCATGCTCTGCAGGATCAAGGCATCGACACATTTATTGAGGTCGGCCCCGGCAAAACGCTGTCCGGCCTGGTCAAGCGTACGCTGAGCGACGTTCGCGTGTATTCGTGCGAGACGGCCGAGCAGGTCGCAGCTATTGCCGACGAGCTCGCATAGTCCACAGGGCTGTAACCCGAAAGGAATGACATGGGCAACTTGAACAATGGCGCGCTCGAGCGCAACGACTCACGTCGCGTGGCACTGGTCACGGGCGGCTCGCGGGGTATCGGCCGCGCCTGCGCTATCGGTCTGGCGGAGGATGGCTACGATATCGCCGTCGTCTATGCCGGCAGCGTCGATGCGGCGCGCGAGACGTGCGACGCCTGCGAGGCGGCTGGCGCCACGGCGCGCTCATATCAATGCGACGTGGCCGACCCCGCTGCCGTCAACGCGTGCGTGGAAGCGGTCCTCAACGACTTTGACTCCATTTGGGCGCTTGTCAACAACGCTGGCATCACCCGCGATGGCCTGCTCATGCGCATGGGCGATGACGCCTTCGATCGCGTGCTCGATGTCAACCTTAAAGGAACGTTTAACACGACGCGCGCGCTCACCAAGACCTTTATGCGCCAGCGCGGCGGCTGCGTCGTCAACATGAGCTCGGTTGTGGGCCTGATGGGCAATGCCGGGCAGGCCAACTACGCTGCCTCCAAGGCGGGCGTGATCGGCCTGACCAAGGCGGTGGCGCGCGAGCTTGCGCCCCGCGGTGTACGAGTGAACGCGGTCGCCCCCGGGTTTGTCGAGACAGATATGACGGCAAAGCTTTCGGAAAAGGTTCGTGCGGCAACCGAGGAGCAGATTCCCCTTAAGCGCATGGCGCGCCCCGAGGAAGTGGCCGGCGTGGTGCGCTTTTTGGCGAGCGATGCGGCTTCCTACATTACGGGCGAGGTTGTACGCGTTGACGGCGGAATGGCGATGTAGAAATCAGGGCCGAAGAACGGCTTGGATGAGGAGACCATGATGGAACAGAGAGTTGCAATCACCGGCATAGGTGCCGTATCGCCGCTCGGCAACACCGCGCTTGCCACCTGGGCGGCAATGTGCGCTGGCACGTGCGGCATCGGCCCGATTACGCACTTCGATACCGATGCATTTGCCGTCAAGGTGGCGGCCGAGGTCAAGGGCTTTGATGGCAACGAGTACTTTGGCAAGC
>DBFCNY010000107.1:0-17591 GCA_048298285.1 Collinsella sp. | reverse complement strand
GGCCGGTATTGTGGAGAGCCTGCGTGGCGTCCACGGTGGCATGCGTCTCAAGGTCAGTCCGGACGACGTCACTATCCGCCAGGTCGTCGAGGCCGTTCAGGGTCCTATGGTCATGAACGATTGCACTGCGCCCGATGGTGACTGTGCGCGCATGGGCGCGTGCTGCTATCATCCCCTGTGGGCCGGAGCTCAGGCGTTGATGCGCGACTACCTCGATTCCGTTTCGCTCGGCGACATCGTCGCTCACCGCCAGTTCCCGGCCGTCGATCCCAAGTTCGCCGATCGCGATGCGTTTCCCGAGTACGCTGCCTGCGCGTACGCTTGCCGGGAGGAATAGCGCCGCATAAGGAGTATAGCTATGATTCAGGACCCCTTTCGTTCGATGATTCGTTCGGAAGGGGCCTTGCGTTATCGCGACCTTCCGTGGCGCCGAACGCGCGACCCGTATATCATCTGGCTCTCCGAGGTCATGCTGCAGCAGACGCAGGTGCCGCGCGTGGAGACGCGTATGCCGGCGTGGCTCGATCGCTTTCCGACTGTTCAGGCGCTCGCTCAGGCTGTCCCTTCCGATGTCTTGGATGCGTGGCAGGGGATGGGCTATAATCGCCGCGCCTTGGCGCTTCACAGAGCTGCACAGTGCGTTGTAGAGGACTGGGATGGGGAGTTTCCGCGCGAGACGCGTGACTTGGTCGCTCTGCCCGGCATTGGCCCGGCAACGGCGCAGGGCATCCGTTCGTTTGCATTCGATCTTCCGGGCGTGTATTTGGAGACCAATGTGCGCACGGTCTTTTTGCATCATTTCTTTCCCGATGTGCCGGCCGTTCCCGATCGCGAACTGGTGCCGCTGATCCAAGCTGCCTGTCCGGCGGCCCCCGGCGCGGCGGCGGACGAGATCGCGCCCTTTGCCGCGCCTCAAGACGATGCCGACACGCCGCGCGCGTGGTATTACGCATTGCTGGATTACGGCGCGTATCTTAAAAAGACACTGCCCAATCCGTCCAGGCGGTCGGCGGGCTATAGTCGTCAGTCCAAGTTTGAGGGCTCGCGCCGCCAAAAGCGCGCGCATATCGTGCGTATGTTGTTGGCAGCGCGCGATGGGCAGCCGGCGGGGATTACGCTTGCTGATGCCGTGGTGGGCGTCAACGAGATGGAAGCGGCAGCCGGTCGCGGGCCGGTCGAGTGCGACTTGATCGCGGGCATTCTGGCTGACCTGGAGCGCGAGGGCTTTTGCCGAGCCGAGGACGATCGTTGGTTGAGTGTGTAGCCCGCTCAAATCTGAAGAACGGGATTGTAAGGTTTAAATTCGCGGCTTGAGGGCATCCTAAAGACAAGGTCGCTCAAAGCCTATGGGCGGCACGTGTTGAAGGGAAGTACACCTATGGATTTTGAGAACTCTCAGACCAAGAAGAACCTCGAGACTGCTTTTGCCGGTGAGTCCCAGGCACACACCAAGTATCGCTACTATGCCT
The DNA here is from genome assembly GCA_048298285.1 of Collinsella sp. Lineage (GTDB taxonomy): Bacteria > Actinomycetota > Coriobacteriia > Coriobacteriales > Coriobacteriaceae > Collinsella. The sequence goes on along the minus strand of DBFCNY010000107.1, from coordinate 16,122 downwards.
CCAAGGCCAAAAAGGACGGCTACGTTCAGATCTCGAATATCTTTGCCGAGACGGCGGGCAACGAGTCCGAGCACGCCAAGCTGTGGTTTAAGTATCTGCACGACGGCGCCGTTCCGGGCACTCTGGACAACCTGCGTGACGCCGCCGCGGGCGAGAACTACGAGTGGACCACGATGTACGACGAGTTCGCCAAGACCGCCGAGGAGGAGGGCTTTGCCGAGATCGCCGAGAAGTTCCGTGGCGTCGCCGCCGTCGAGAAGGCCCACGAGGAGCGCTACAACAAACTCGTCGAGCGCATCGAGTCGGGCGAGGTGTTTGAGCGTGAGGGCGTGAAGGTGTGGAAGTGCCTGAACTGCGGGCACCTGCACGTTGGTGCCGAGGCGCCTGAGGTGTGCCCGGTGTGTAACCACCCGAAGGCGTACTTTGAGGAGCAGGTGGTGAACTACTAGCGCTTGGCGCTGGCTGCTGCGGAGCGCAGGGCGGGAAATGCCTTTCCCTCTCGCTCACGGCTGCGCAGGGTCGCGCGAGGCAAAGGCATTTCCCGCCCTGCGCTCCGGCTTCGGGTCGTTGCGTGCTCGTTACAGAAAAGCTGATAAGAAGTTTGTGTGCCGCCCCTTATGGGGCGGCACGTTTTTGTGGGGGCCGGTTGGGGCGGTGACGTTGCTTAGAGGGTACACTGGGTAGCGTTGGCTATTCGTTTCCTCTTGTGAGGTGTTGGTTATGGGTAAGAAGTCTCGGGCTCGGGTTGCTGCGGCGGGAACTCGCAAGGATCCTGGTCGTCGGGTTGCCGAGGGTAAAAAGGTCGATCGTGTCGAGAAGGACAAGAAGGTTGGCGCGCATGCTCATCCTGAGTGGGCGCCTCACCTCAATACGGCTAGCGAGGATCTGACTGCTAAGTTGTTTACTCTGGTCGAGGTTATCTTGGGCGTGGTGCCCGTGGTGGTCATTGGCTTGTTCTTGGCTTCGAAAGATGCCACGAGTGTCGATAAACTCACCGATGTCTTTTCTCAGGACCCCTCGATGGTGGTTACGTTTATCTCTGCGTGCCTGCAGCCGTTTGTGGCGTACATGCTGTACATGATTTATCGCAAATACTGCGAGGGCGATGCTGGTTTTGTTGCCGGCAACCTGATCGGTCTTTTGTGCTCCGAGATCCTACTGCTCAATATCCCGGGCGTCATCGGTATGGGCATCTTGTTGTGGCGTGTCTGGCGCAACGTCGCCCCGCACTTTGAGAGCTGGTTGTTTGAGCGTCGCGCAATGGGCGTGCTGGCCGACATCGCCGGGTCGCTCGTGATTCTCGTCTTGGCATTTATGTGCGCCACCGCCGCCCGAGGCCTTGCGGGTATGTAGTCTGTCCTCACCGACCACGGAGCGCAGGGCGGGGAAACCTTTCCCTCTCGCTCACGGCTCCGCAGGGTCGCGTTGAGGGAAGGCGATCCGGCCTCCCGCCCTGCGCTCCGGCGTCGGGTCGTCGCATGCTCGTTACAGAAAAGCTGATAATAAGATTGTGTGCCGCCCCTTTTTGGGGCGGCACGTTTTTGTGGAGTCCCAGTCTCCACAATTTTCGTCAAGCTTTTGGTCAGCTTTTGGTTAGTTGGCGGGTTGGTGGAAGGGCAAAAGATCATTCGGTAAAAAAGCTCAGAGAAAGTGCTGGTAGGGGAGTTGTTGAGCTTTTCGACAGCTTTTGAGCAAAAGAAACTTTGTGGCTATTGCCGGCGATTGCGTTGTCGCGGTCATGGCGGTGCGGGATGCTGGTCGTAAGCGTCGAACGCTCCGATTTTGGAGGCCAACATGGACCTGTTTCTTGAGACCCCACAGCAACAAGCCGAGCGCACGCTGCGGCAGCAGCGGCGGCTTATAGAGATGCAAATGCAAGGGGTTGCCAACCAGGCGCCCGTGCAAAACGTCGTGCCCGCTGCTGTACCTGCAGCCGTGCCCGGGTGCGAATCGGCACCAGAGGCCTATTCCGTACAGCAAGATTCATATGCGCAGGAGCTCGCGTTCGACAAGCGTCGTGCGCGTCGTCGCCGCGTGGGCCAGCGCCTGCGCACATTGGCGATGATCGTGCTCATTCCGCTAGGACTTGCGGCAATCTTCTTGGCCTCATATGCCCTCACGTGCATTCTCAACGGTGCCTCGCCCAATGAGGTGCTCCAGCATCTAGCGGCCCTGGGCCAGCGCCTAGGCGATGTCGCAACAACCATCCGCGCCGGCTGGGAGAGTTAGCGTTTGTCACATTAGGACTTCCAGGGTGTACGAATTATCGCCACGAGCAGAATTCTTGCATCCTGTGGGTCCTGTCGTGCGACTGAATAGTATTATTGAAGATAAATAATAATAGGATTTGCTATGTATAAGCAGGATTTAGAGCAGACTCTTTTGGGCATTGACGAAGAGGCGGAGCTGGAAATAGGTCCAAGAGACGACAGGCCGAACGTTGTATTGGTGGGAGGAAGCGCCTTCATGCTAAACGATGTGACGAATCGTTCGGTTACACATGACATTGATGTGTTTGAGGCAGATAGGTGCCTCCGCGAGATCATAGCTCGATACCCCGAGGTGAATGGTATGGCGGTGGCATATGTATGGCGGTGGCATATTGTAATCAGATGCCGTTCAATTACGAAGATCGTTTGATTCCCTTGGATATTGGGGCGCGCTTTATCAGGTACTTTACGCCATCCTTGGAGGACCTGGCGGTAATGAAGCTCTATGCCTGTCGTCCGAACGACATCATCGATCTTCATAGCCAGGCATTCGTCGACCGACTTGATTGGGGACTGCTCGAACGGCTTATATTCGACGAGGGCGAGGCGCTGGCGTCGTCGCCTTCGGAGCGGAGTTATCAAGAGATGGTCTGCGCATACAGCCAATACAAAAAGGAGGTGCTCGGTTGAATCTGACCTTTGAGGGATTCTTAAAAGGCTATTGCCGAGAGCTATCCGGACAGCAGTCGCTCAGTTTTAGAAAACTGGTTAAGCAAGCGACGACGGTTGCGCCGCGCGTGGCGGAGCCCCTGTTTTTGCTCGCTTTGGCACAGGGTAAAGCCGAATACGTTCTGGGCTTATCCGAGGGTTCGTGGATGGAAGAGGGTTACCGAGGCGTTTTGTCCTTGTACGCCCAAACGGGTAGCCTGGCATCTCTATGCGCCGAGGACAAACTTCCTAATCGTTATGCCAACGTTTGGCGTGCGTATAGAGCGGTGAAGGAAAAGCCAGTGGCGGACAGAAGAATCAACGCCCTGATGCGAAAAAGAACGTTGGGAGCGCTAGAGGAATCGGGTGTAACGCGCTACGGTCTCTGCCGCGATTTGAATCTGAATAAGGGAAACGTGTACGCATATTTAGCCGGTGATGACTCAAAGGTGAGCAGGGAGACGGCGCGCCGCATTATGGAATATGCGGAGGAGAGGGGCGCCCAAGAAGGGGCCGGGCGCCCGGTGCGTATGGCGGGGTAAGATTGATCGCGGTTTTGATTGGTGCTCGATTGGGTTTGTTGGGCGGAGTTTATGTCTGCTATTGATATTGTGCTTGTTGTGATCGCCTTGGTGGCGGTGGGGGTTGCTGTGGCTTGCGCCCTCCAGCTCAAGAGCCTGCGTGCCGAGTTGCGGGAGCGTGGCGACAGTAGCGCGGAAACGCTGGCAGCACTCGAGCAGGCCAACAACGCGCTCGATGCCCTGAACGTCGCGCTGGCCGAAACTCGCCGCACGGCCAATGCCATCGCGCAGCAGCAGACGACAGATGCGGCCGTGGAGCAGCAACGTTACCTGACCATCGCACGTGAGTTTTCGCAAGCTGGTGACCGGATGGATGACCTGCGCCGCGAGACGGCCCAACAGCTCGGTGCCAATCGCGAGGGCATCGAGCATCGCCTGGACAAGGTGCGCGAGACGGTCGATGCTCAGCTAGGCGCCATCCGCAAGGACAACAACGTGCAGCTCGATCAAATGCGTGCGACGGTGGACGAGAAGCTCTCTCGCACGCTCAACGACCGACTGTCAGCATCGTTTAAGCAGGTGAGCGACCAGCTCGAGGCCGTGTACAAGGGCCTGGGCGACATGCAGTCCATCGCCACCGGCGTGGGCGACCTTAAGCGCGTGCTGGGCAACGTGAAGGCGCGTGGCATTTTGGGCGAGGTGCAGCTGGGTGCAATCCTGGCGGACATCCTTACACCCGACCAGTATCTGGAAAACGTCGCCACCAAGCCCGGCGCCTCGGAGCGCGTTGAGTTTGCCGTCAAGCTGCCGGTGGACGAGGGCGACCCCGTGCTGCTGCCGATTGACTCCAAGTTTCCGGGCGACGCGTACGAGCATCTGCTCGACGCCCAGGAGTCGGGTGACGCTGAGGCCGTCGCCGCAGCGCGTAAGACGCTCGACACCATGGTTAAGCGCGAGGCTAAGGACATCTGCGAAAAGTACCTGAGTGTGCCGGCAACGACCAACTTTGGCATCATGTTCGTGCCGTTTGAAGGACTGTACGCCGAGGTCGTCAGCCGCTCCGGGCTTATCGAGACCCTGGGCCGCGACTATCACGTCAACGTTGCCGGCCCTAGCACCATGGCGGCCATTCTCAACAGCCTGCAGATGAGTTACCAAACGTTTAAGCTGCAAAAACGCACCGATGACGTGCTGCGCGTGCTCTCCGCTGTCAAGGCCGAGCTGCCGCGCTATCAAAAGGCGCTGCGCCGCGCCCAGCAGCAGATCGAGACCGCGGGCAAAACGGTCGAGGGCATCATCACCACGCGCACCAACGTTATGGAGCGCAAGCTCAAGGACATCGACGCGCTGGAAGATACCGACCAAGCCGATGAGATCTTGGGACTCACGCCCGCGGACCTTCTCACAGACCAAGAAGACGAGGACTAATTGTAACAAGACGGTGGGGCACCGGCGCAAACGCGGGCGCCCCACCGCTTTTCGTATCGCACTTGTCTGAAGCGTGCTCCAATGTGCAACAATGGCGTTTCGCCCTATCAGATGCGAAAGGAAGCCCATGTCTCAGAGAAGCACCAGCCCGCTCAGCCGCTCCACCGTGCGCCGCACGCTGCAGCGGTTTTGGGGTGTCACGCACGCGCAGCCGCTGATTGTCTTTCTCTCGGTGTTCTCGTCGGCGGGCTACATCTTTTTGCTGACGTTTGCCAATACCTATGTGATGGCCCTCATTGTCGACCGCGTTCAAGCCGGTCCCGTGGCGGGTGACCAGGTGTTTGAGGTCTTCGGCCCCTATATCCTGGCGCTCGTACTCGTCAACCTGGTGGGTCAGATCCTCTCCAAGTTACAGGACTACACCGTCTACAAGCTCGAGATTGCGGGCAACTATCACCTGGCGCGTCTATGCTTCGACACGCTCTCCAACCAATCCATGACATTTCACACCAGCCGCTTTGGCGGATCGCTCGTGAGCCAGACGAGCCGTTTTATGAGCGGCTATACGGGGCTGGTGGACGTGACGGTGTATTCGCTTATCCCCACCATCACCTCGGTCATCTGCACCGTGGCCGCACTCGCCCCGGTGGTGCCGACGTTTACCGTGATCCTGGTGTGCATCATGGTCGTCTACATCGCGTTTGTCTGGCTTATGTACAAGCGCATCATGCCGCTTTCGGCCGCGACGTCCGCCGCGCAGAACAATCTCTCGGGCGTGCTCTCCGACGCAGTCACGAACATCTTGGCCGTCAAGACTTGCGGGCGCGAGGACTTTGAACGCGATCTGTTCGACGCCGCCGATCGTGCCGCGCGCGATGCCGAGACGGTCTCGATGCACGCCATGATGCAGCGCAACTTTACGACCTCGGGCCTTATCGTCATCACCATGGCCGTGGTGAGTGTGTTCGTGGCGGGCGGCAACGCGTGGTTTGGCATCTCGGCCGGCTCGCTCGTCATGATCTTTACCTACACCTATAACCTCACCATGCGCCTGAACTACGTAAGCTCCATGATGCAGCGCATTAACCGCGCTTTGGGCGATGCGGCCGAGATGACGCGCGTGCTGGACGAGCCACGTTTGGTGGCAGACGACCCGGACGCCCCTGAGCTCAAAGTGCGCGAGGGAGCGATCGATTTTGAGCACCTGAGCTTTGCGTACCGTGACGCTGCGGCGGGTGAGAGCGTGTTTGACGACCTGACGCTCCATGTGGCGGCAGGCCAGCGCGTGGGCTTGGTGGGCAAATCTGGTTCGGGCAAGACGACGCTCACCAAGTTGCTGCTACGCCTGGACGACGTGCAGGGCGGCCGCGTGCTCGTCGATGGTCAGGATGTCTCGCGCTGCACGCAGCAGAGCCTGCGTCGCCAGGTTGCCTACGTGCCGCAGGAGGCGCTGCTGTTCCATCGTTCCATTCGCGAGAACATCGCCTACGGCCGCCCCGACGCCACCGACGAGCAGATTCGCGAGGCCGCTCGTCTGGCCAATGCCCTTGAGTTTATCGACCGCTTGCCCCGTGGCGTTGACACCATGGTGGGTGAGCGCGGCGTGAAGCTTTCGGGCGGCCAGCGTCAGCGCGTGGCCATTGCGCGCGCGATTCTAACGGACGCTCCGATTCTGGTGCTCGACGAAGCGACCTCTGCCCTGGACAGCGAGTCCGAGGCGCTGGTGCAGGAGGCGCTCGAAAACCTGATGCGCGGGCGCACCTCCATTGTGGTGGCGCACCGCCTGTCCACCGTGGCGGCACTCGACCGCATTGTGGTGCTGGCCGATGGCGAGATCGTCGAGGACGGCACGCATGCACAGCTCGTCGAGGCGGGTGGCGAGTACGCGAGCCTGTGGAGCCGTCAGACTGGCGCATTCTTGGAGGCGTAAGCGTCTCGGACGTGGGACAATTGTGCCCATAAGTTTATTGTGCCGTTGAGCCGAGGAGTCGTTATGCCACGCGAGACCAATGCCGCCAAGCGCGAGCGCGCCATCGAGGTGTGCGAGCGCCTCAACCGTCGCTATGGCCCGGTCGAGTGCTTTTTGGACCACGAGAATCCCTTCCGCCTGCTGATCGCGGTGCTACTCTCGGCGCAAACGACCGACGCGCAGGTCAACAAGGTGACGCCGCGGCTGTTTGCCCAGTGGCCCACGCCCGAGGCCATGGCCGGGGCGAGCGTGGCTGACGTGGCAGACACCATCAAGTCACTCGGCTTCTACAAGAGCAAAGCCAAGCATGCCGTGGAGGCCGCGCAGATGATCGTTGCCGACTACGGCGGCGAGGTACCGGCCGACATGAAGGAGCTTGTAAAGCTGCCGGGCGTGGGGCGCAAGACGGCGAACATCGTGCTCAACGTGGGGTACGGCATCGTGGAAGGCATCGCAGTGGATACGCACGTCAACCGCATTGCGCACCGCCTGATGCTGAGTCCCAAGACGCATGCCAAGGAGCCGCTCAAGACCGAGCAGGATCTGCTCAAGATTTTGCCGCACGAGTATTGGGAGTCGGTCAACCATCAGTGGATTACCTTCGGTCGCGAGATCTGCGACGCCCGCAAACCCAAGTGCGACGAGTGTCCGCTGGCAGATTTGTGCCCCAGCGTGCGCGTGACGGGGTAGGGCGGAACGCATCTTCGTCTGGCGTTTTTTGCGGGGCCGGGTTTGCCCTTGAGCCGGAGTTCTCTCCATGCGCTACCATGACAGGCAACGAATTTGACGAACGACCCGCCGAGCTTGCCCCGGCGGGCTTTTGGCGTTGCGATGCCGGAGGAACAGCATGCTCATTCACCGTATAGCCGCGCAGCTCTACACTGCCGAGGCGCTGCAGACCGTCGAGGCCGGGCTCGATTCTGGCGAGGACGTGACGCTGGCCGTGTCTCAGTCGGGTCGCACGCTTATGGCCGCCGCCCAGTTTGCGCGCCGTCCGCGCCCCACGGTCTACATTGTGAGCGGCGAGGACGCGGCCGATCGTGCCGCCCGCAGCCTTGCCGCCTATGTGGGGCTGGCGCACGTGTGCCGCTTCCCCGAGCGCAAGGACTATCCGTGGCGCGAGCAGGCGCCCGACGATGCCGTGGTGGCGCAGCGCTGCGAGGCCCTGGGACGCATCGTGCGCGGCGACAACTGCATTATGGTTGCCTCGGCCCGCGCGCTGCTGCGCTGCGTGCCGCCGGTCGAGAGCCGCTACTGGGAGTCGACAACCTTTGCGGTGGGCGAGGAGATTCCTTTTGACGAGGTGCCGCAGCGCCTGGTGGGCATGGGCTACACCAATGCCGGCGCCGCCGACGTGCCCGGTCTGTTCCGCGTACACGGCGACACCGTCGAGGTGTTTCCTGCACAGGAAAAGGCGCCCGTGCGCATTGAGTTTTTCGGCGACGAGATCGACCGCATCCGCCGCATGGTGAGCTCAACGGGCCAGACCATCGGCAACGAGGACAGTATCGAGATCTTCCCCTGTCGCGAGCTCGCACTCACCGACGACGCCGTCCACAACATGCATGTGGCGCTCTACCGCGCCAGCCAGGATGACAGCAAGTTGGCGGCGCTGCTCGAGATGGTGGATGCGCGCATCGTCACGCCTGAGCTCGACCGCTTTTTGCCGGTGATGTACGGCCAGACCGTGAGCCCGCTGGCGCACGTGAGCGGCAAGGCACTCGTGGTGCTGTCCGAGCCGCGCTCGCTGTTCGATGACTGCCTGCGCGCTTACGAGGATATCGAGGCGCGCGCCGGCGAGGCGGGGATTGACCGCTTGGACGGCCTGTACGTGCGCGCCCAGCAGCTCGACTTTGGTGCCCAGCAGCGCCTGAACTACGTGAGCCTGATTCGTGCCGGCGGTGCGGTTACGGCGGAGCTCAAGATTGAGCAGCCGGCTATCGCGGGTTCGGACAATCGCTTTATGACGCGCATTCAGGAAGTCGTGGGCAAGCGCTACGCCTGCGTGTTTGCCATCCCCGACCGCGGTGCGCGCGAGTCGATGGAGCTCACCTTTGGCGATGAGGGCATTACCTTTGAGGAGTCGTTGACGGCCGCTCCCGAAAACGCGGGCGCTATCGGCGACCGCGTGCGCGTGGCGACGGCGGATTCTGCCGACCGTGCTGTCCGCCAGGATGCTCATGCTGCAATTCGCGAGCGTAAGGCCGACGCGCTCAACGCCCGCTCGCTCGAGGCGGGCGCCGCGCAGGCTGCCGCCGGAGCCGCCGTGCCCACCATCTCGCGTGGACGCGTGACCTTTGTCGATGCCGCCTTGCCGCAGGGCGTGGTGGTGCCCGATGCCAACCTGGCCGTGTTCTCGATTGCCGACCTCAACGCCCGCATGGACGCCAACCGCGCGCGCAGCCGCCGCAAGGTGGACATTACGCAGATCACGTTCCCGTTTAAGCCGGGCGACTACGTGGTGCACGCCACTCACGGCATCGCGCTCTTTAGCGAGATCGCGCGACAGGAAGTGGGCGGCAAGGAGCGCGACTACTTTTTGCTGGAATATGCCGACGGCGACAAGCTCTACGTGCCGCTGGAGCAGGTTGACCGCATCACGCGCTATGTCGGTCCCGACGGCGATAAACCGCGCTTGACCAGGCTCAACACCGCCGACTGGACGCGTGCCACCAACAAGGCGCGCAAGAACGCCAAAAAGCTGGCGTTTGACCTGGTCGATCTGTATACGCGCCGCTCGTCGATTACCGGTATCGCCTGCCCGCCCGACACGCCCGAGCAGATCGAGATGGAGGAGAGCTTCCCTTACGACGAGACGCGCGACCAGTTGGAGGCCATCGCCGACATTAAGGCCGACATGGAGGCGCCCAAGCCCATGGACCGCCTGCTGTGCGGCGACGTGGGCTTTGGCAAGACCGAGGTCGCCCTGCGCGCGGCGTTTAAGTGCGTGGACTCCGGCCGTCAGGTCATGGTGCTTTGCCCCACGACCATTTTGGCCCAGCAGCACTACGAGACGTTCTTTGAGCGCTTTGCCCCGTTTGGCCTCGAGGTCGAGGTGCTCAGCCGCTTCCGTACGCCGGCGCAGCAAAAGCGCGCGCTCAAGGCATTTGCCGAGGGCACGATTGACGTGCTCATCGGTACGCATCGCCTGCTTTCGGCCGATGTGAACCCCAAGAACCTGGGCCTGGTGATCATTGACGAAGAGCAGCGCTTTGGCGTGCAGCACAAGGAGCAGCTCAAGAACCTGCGCGAGCAGATCGACGTGCTCACGCTTTCGGCAACGCCGATTCCGCGAACCATGCAGATGGCCACGAGCGGCGTGCGCGATATGAGCCTGATCACCACGCCGCCGACCGGGCGCCGCCCCGTGATCGTGCACGTGGGGGAGTACGACCCCGACGTGGTGAGCGCGGCGATTCGTCTGGAAGTGGGCCGCGGTGGCCAGGTGTACTACGTGTCCAACCGTGTCAAGACCATCGACGACGCCGTGGCGCGCGTGCACGAGGCCGCGCCCGAGGCGCGCGTGGGTGTGGCGCACGGCAAGATGAGCCCGCGCGAGGTCGAGGATGTGATGATTGAGTTCGCGACCAAAAAGATCGACGTGCTCATCGCCACGACCATCGTGGAGAGCGGCATCGATAACGCGACCGCCAACACGCTCATCATCGAGGACTCGCAGCGCCTTGGCCTGGCGCAGCTCTACCAGCTCAAGGGCCGTGTGGGTCGCTCTGCCACGCAGGCCTATGCGTACTTTATGTTCCCGGGCGAGCTGCCGCTCACCGAGGAGGCAACGGCGCGCCTGACCGCGCTTTCCGAGTTCCAGGACCTGGGCAGCGGCATGCGCATCGCCATGCGCGACCTGGAGATCCGTGGTGCCGGCTCGCTTATGGGCGCCGAGCAGCACGGCAACCTGTCGAGCGTGGGCTTTGACCTGTTTACGCAGATGCTGGGCCAGGCCGTGGCCGAGGCGCGCGGCGATGACGATGCCGGCGTGGAGGCGGCGAGCGTGGGCATTAACCTGCCGGCCGACTACTTCTTGTCCGAGGAGTACATGCCGGCGGTGGACCAGCGCGTGCTCGTGTACCGCAAGCTCGCGGCGGCTGAGGACCTGGAGAGTGTCGACGAGGTGCAGGAGGAGACCGAGGCCGCTCATGGTGAGCTGCCGCTGGCGGGACTCAACCTGTTCAACCGCGCGCGCATCCGCATTCGCGGCGAGCGCCTGGGGCTCGAGAGCGTCACGCTCAGCGGTGGGCGCATTACCTTCCTGGGGGTTGACGTTCCCAAGAAGGTAGCCTTTGAGTTCAAGAATCGCTATGGCGCGGTGAACTTCCCCAAGAGCCGCAAGCTGTCGGTGCCCTACAAGGCGGGCGCCGGTGCGGGCAGCGGCCTGGGCCGAGGTCTCGACGCCAACGACGGCACCGGCCCGGTGGCGGCCGCGCTCATGCTACTGCAGCAGCTGGGCGCGACTGACGATGACTAACGGGTCGACGCTGCAAACGCCCCATTTGGGCAATCTGACCCCATCGAAAGGAAAGCATGTTCGGGTATATCTATAAGAAAGATGCCGCTGCTATCGCGGTTATCCTGGCCTTTTGTCTGCTCGTCGGGTCTTTTTTCGATTACCAAATCTCGAGTGCGCTGTTCAACTCGTCTAGCCTGTTTGGCCGCTTTGTCGAGGCGGCCGGCGAGCTGCCGTTCGAGCTGACGGCGAGCGTCGCGGGCATTATGCTCGTGCGCTCGGCACGTCCCGATTCCAAGGCGAGCAAGTGGCTCGCCGCGCTGGGCGTTCTGATCAACGTAGGCCTGGTCGGCTACGAGATTATCGGATCGCTGCGCGTCGGCGGCAAGCTTATTGCGTTTCAGCTGGTTCTGACGTTTGCATTGGTCATCGCGGCCAACCTCATCGCCTATCGCCTCACGCGCGACACCGACTCCGACGAGCTCACACGCTGGGCGCTGATGGTGCTTGCCGTGTGGGTCGCTCAGGCCATCATCCTCAACGTGGTTGTCAAGCCGCTGTGGTCGCGCCCGCGCATGCGCGTGATCGAGGTCACGCCGGGGCTCAATTTTCAGCCGTGGTGGGTGATTGGCAACCCCGACAAGTGGAGCTATATTGCGACCGGCGTGATCAAGGACGGCTTTAAGTCGTTTGCGAGCGGACACACGGCGCACGCGGCGATCGGCCTTATGCTCGCCGGGCTTCCCGCGGCGGCTTTTACGGAAAAGCCGTCGCGACGCCGCGTGGTCTTTTGGGTCGCTGCCGTGGTCGCGGCGCTCGTCGCCTTTGGCCGTATCGTGATCGGTGCGCACTTTTTGACTGACGTGAGCTGCGGCTTTGCCCTGGTGCTGGCGCTTGAGTGCCTTGCCGCGCGCATTGCCTATCCCAACGGCGTACAATAGCCCCACCTGAATCATCTGGCCGATACCCGGTAAGAGAGGATTGCTATGCTCGCGTTCAACAACGACTATTCCCACGGCGCACATCCGGCGGTGCTGCAGGCGCTCGTCGACACCAACATGGAGCCGCAGCCCGGCTACGGCACCGATGCGCACACCGAGCGTGCCAAGCAGCTTATCCGCGAGGCCTGTCAGGCCCCCGATGCCGACGTATTTTTGCTGGTGGGCGGCACGCAGACCAACGCGACGGTGATCGACATGCTGCTCGCGCCGTACCAGGGCGTTGTTGCCGCCGAGACTGGCCACGTTGCCTGCCACGAGGCGGGCGCTATCGAGTTTGGCGGCCACAAGGTACTCACCATCCCCGGCTACGAGGGCAAGATGCACGCCGAGGACCTCGAGAACTATATCCAGGTGTTTTACGAGAACGAGAGCTACGAGCATACGGTGTTCCCGGGTGCCGTGTACGTGAGTCTGTCGACCGAGTACGGCACGCTGTATTCCAAGGCCGAGCTCGCGGCGATTCACGCGGTGTGCCAGAAGCGCGAGATTCCGCTGTTTGTGGACGGTGCCCGCCTGGCCTATGCGCTGGCGGCCGACGAGTGCGATATTACCCTGCCCGAGCTGGCGCAGCTGTGCGACGTGTTCTACATCGGTGGCACCAAGTGCGGCGCTCTGTGCGGCGAGGCCGTGGTGTTTTGCGGCATGCATGCTCCGGCGCATCCTATTCCGCGCATTAAGCAGCACGGCGCGCTGTTGGCCAAGGGCCGCCTGACGGGTGTGCAGTTTGAGGCACTCTTTACCGATGGCCTGTATTTTGAGATTGGTCGACAGGCGATTGAGACCGCGCAGGCGCTGCGTCGCGTGCTACACGAGCGCGGCTACCAGTTCTTCTTGGAGACGCCCACCAACCAGCAGTTCGTGATTCTGCCCAATGAGGACATGGCGCGCATTCGCGAACATGCGGCGATCGAGTACTGGGAAAAGTACGACGAGACCCACACCGTGGTGCGTTTTTGCACCAGCTGGGCCACGACGCAGGAGGACATCGACGCACTGGCGGCTGTCCTGTAGGTTGATGTGATGACGAGGGGCCGCCTTGCGCCTTGGTTTGGCGCAGGGCGGCCCTTGCTTTTGAGGGGGAGGGGCTGTATGCCCGAGAAATCCGTGATGTCCGAGCCGATGATTCGTCTGGCGACGCCCGATGATGCGCCGGCATTGCTTGCTATTTACGAGCCGTATGTGCGCGAGACGGCGATTACCTGCGAATATGAGGTGCCGAGCGTTGAGGAGTTTGCCGGGCGTATCGCCAAGACGCTCGAGCGCTACCCCTATTTGGTGATGGAGCTCGACGGTCGTGCAGTGGGCTATGCCTATGTGAGCCCGCTCAATAGCCGCGAGGCCTATGACTGGTCGGTCGAGACGTCAATCTACCTGGCGCGCGATGTGCGCCATGGCGGTTTGGGCCGAAAGCTGCACGACGCGCTCAAGCAGTGTGTGACCGCGATGGGCATGACCAACATGTGCGCGCTCATCGCCGTGCCGCACGATAAGGACGACGAGTACCTGACGCACAACAGCCAGGATTTCCATGCCCATATGGGGTATCGCCTGGTGGGCGCCTTCGATCGCTGCGCCCAAAAGTTCGGCCGCTGGTACGACATGTGCTGGATGGAGCTGGTCCTGGCCGAACGCGTCCCCAACCAACCCAAACCAACCTGGTTCCCCGACCTCCCCAAACCTACCATTTAGGGACAGGTTTATTTTGGCAGGTTAGCCGATGGGCTCGGTGTATTTGGCGCGGTCGGTGCGCTGGATGCGCTTGGAGACGTGGAGCGGGCGGCCGTCGGTGTCGTAGACGTAGTCGGTGATTAGGATCAGCGCCTGCCCGCGCTCAACGTTGAGCAAAAACGCCTCGTTTTGCGAGGCGTAGCACACCTCAAAGGTCTTATGCCCCTGTGCCGGTGCGCGATGGAACTCCTGTCGCAGCGTGGCGTAGAGCGAACCGTTGATATCGCGATCGATGAGTGCCTCAAAGCTCGGTGGTAGATAGGTGGTCTCCAGGCACAGCGGCGCATCGTCCAGATAACGCAGACGGACAAGTTTGACGAGCTTGCTGCCCACGGCGGCATCAAAGAACTTAGCTATGCTGCCGCCCGCCTTGGTAAAGCCCGAGTCCACGGTGCGCGTGGTGGGCTTCATGCCCTGGCCTTCGACCTGCTTGGTATAGCTCGAAAACACCAGGTTGTTCTCATGGAGCGCGGGCGTGTCGGCCACAAAGGCACCACGTCCGCGCTCGGTGCGAACCAGGCCCTCATCAACGAGCACCTTAAGGGCATGGCGCACGGTGCTGCGCGACAGCCCCGATTCGTCCATGAGTTCCATCTCGGACGGCAGCTTGTCTCCGCGCGCGTAGGTGCCGGCGGCGATGCGGTCGCGCAGCATGCCCGCCAAGCGCTCGTATTGGCTTAGTTTCTTTTTAGATGAGACGCTCATATTGCAAACCTATATCTAACTTGTATGCCTAACTAAGCAAGCATGTATTCAATACAAGAACAAAACTGCTGGTAACGAACAATCGAAAACCTTACCAGCAAAATTTCTAAGATAAATATAGCATACAACTAGTCGACATAACCAAAACATGTATGTAACTTGTATGCCATCGAGAGCATCAAACGAGAAGAAAGGCTGATGCACGATGACTACTCAGGAACAGGTTAAGGATGTCGTCTCCCAGGTTTTGGCTGACAAGGCTGACAAGGGCGGCATCAAGCGCGTCGTGTGGATTGGCGCTGGTGGATCCAACGGCGGCAACTATCCTGCCCAGTACTTTATGGAGCACGAGGCCACGCAGGTCGTGAGCTCCAGCTACACCAGCAACGAGTTCGTGCACGCAACCCCTGCCTACGTCAACGAGAACACCCTGGCCGTCGTCGTGTCCATGCGCGGCACCAAGGAGACCATCGTCGCCGCCCAGGTCGCCAAGGACCACGGCGCCAGCACCATCGCAATCTATGTTGACGAGTCCGGCCTCACCGAGGTCTGCGACTACAAGATCCAGTACGACAGCTTGGCCGTCGACGAGTCCTGCATGGGCCGCACCAACTCCGCCGTCGTGACCATGATCGCCATGGAGCTCACGCAGCAGACCGAGGGCTATGCCGAGTACGAGACCGCTATGGCCGCGTTCGACTTGGTCGACCCCATCTATCGCAAGGCCGTCGAGTACACCCGTCCGCTTGCTGCCAAGTGGGCCGAGCAGAACGCCGACAAGCCCTGCATCAACGTCATGGCCCAGGGCCCGCTCTTTGGTGCCGCCTACGTCTTTAGCATCTGCAACGTGCAGGAGATGCTGCAGATCGACTCCTGCACCATCAACACCTGCGACTTCTTCCACGGTCCTTTCGAGATTCTGGACAAGCGCACCTCGCTGTTCCAGCTCATCAGCGTCGGCCGCAGCCGCTGCAACGACGAGCGCGGCATCCGCTTCGTCAACCAGTACGGTGGCGAGCGCGTCTACCAGCTCGACGCCAAGGAGCTCGGCCTCAACGACATCAAGGACAGCGTGAGCGAGTACTTCAACCACCTGATCTTTGCCCCGATCCTCAACAACGTCTACATGCGTGCGCTTTCCGCCGTCACCCACAAGGACTACATGACGCGCCGCTACATGTGGAAGCTGGACTACTAAGAGTTACGCGGTTTTACCAAACCGCGTAACGGGCCGACGCTGCGCGGGCCGCATTTGGACAATCTGACGTTCAACGTCAAGGGCGCGACCAGAAGGTCAGCGCCCTTTCGTTTCACGTCACCTTGTCTCAAATGCGACCCGCTCGCTGATTTATGCTCAACCAGCGGCGCTTTAGTCGTTGGGGACGTACTTAAA
>DBFCNY010000106.1:0-2413 GCA_048298285.1 Collinsella sp. | reverse complement strand
CGCAGCAGTCGAGGATCTGCCACCCCGGCGCCCGGCTGGCGAAGGGCTCAACATCGACGGCCGCGAGTACATCGTCAACGACTGGAGCGAGGACATGGGCATCGCCACCATCGCGCTCGGCCAAACCGTGACCATGTAAGGAGGTGCCACCGTGTCCATCGTCAACAGCATCGAAACCGTCCGGGAGTGGCTCGACTCCACCGTCTGCCCGATGGTGCAGCTCAAGCTCCCCGACGACAGCGCAACCGACGCCTCCTATCCATACAAGCTGGTCAACCCGACCGCGTTCTCGCTTTTCGTCCCGTCTAAGGACAGATTGCCCCCGAAGGTGCCGGCCCCCATCCCCTCGGTCTGCGTGCAGATCGTGGAGGGCACCGACAGCCTGACCATGAGCTCGAGGAGCATCAAGATCCGGCTCTGCTTCTCCGCGTGGGATCCCGGCTACCACGGGCGCGACATCTACAAACCGAAAAACGACGGCAGCGGCGCATACATCCAGTGGCACAACGAGGAGGCCGCAGCCTTCTTCCAGAAAAACGGCGAAGGCTGGCGCGACGCATGGAATTTTGTGGACACGGCGCTCCGCATGATTGAAAACGCCGAGTACATCGGCCGGCTGCGCGTCGCCAAAGAGGACGGCATCACCTTCGGCCCTGTGTCAGAGCAGGACGCCGTCCCGGACTTCTACCCCTACTGGTTTGCGTGGGTGGAGTTCGCCGTCGAGGAGGCTCTGACGCGCTCCCCGAAGGAATACCAAGACCTGCTTTAAGGGCGGCCAGATGGCCGCCTAAATTCATGCAAAGGAGGAAAAGCAGATGGCAAACGAATACCTCTACGGCGCCTACGGCCACATCGGCGAGACCGTGGCGCAGAGCGCCGTACAGGCGGGCACCACGCCGGTCTATGTCGGCACGGCGCCCGTCAACCTCGTGCGCGGCTTCGCAGACGCCGGCGTCATCAACGAGCCGATCAAGCTCACCAACATGGTCGACGCGCAGCGCAAGCTCGGCTATGCGGCCGACTGGGGCACCTTCACGCTCTGCGAGGTCGTGAACGCGCACTTCAACAACACCCTCGGCAACATCGGCCCCATCTATGTCATCAATGTGCTCGACCCGTCCGCGGGCAAGCACAGAAAGGCGACGGAGACAGAGCAGTCTCTCTCCTTCGCCGGCGGCCGCGCCGAGTTCGCCAGCTCCACGATCATCCTCGACACGCTGACCATCGCAAAGAGTGAGGGCGGCGACTATGTGGAGGGCACCGACTACGCCGTGGACTACAACTTCACCAAGGGCAGCGTCATCATCACCAGCCTGAAGGACGACGCCCCCCTCACCGGCTCGCTGACGGCCAGCTTCTACGAGGTGGACGACTCCACCATCAAGGACGCCGACATCATCGGCGGCGTCACTTCTTCCGGCGAGTACAGCGGCCTGAGCGCGATCTCCCTGCTCTATCCCGAGCAGTTCGCGGTCTGCAATCTGATCGCGGCCCCCGGCTGGAGCCAGAGCCCGGCGGTCTACAACGCCATGCTCACCGCCAGCCAGAAGATCAACGGCCACTGGGACGCCTTCGTCGTCGCTGACCTGCCCCTCGTGGACGGCAGCGCGCAGTCGGTCGACACCATCACCAAGGCCATCGCGTGGAAGAAGAACAACGCCTTCACCGGCGAGCGTTCTAAGGTCGACTGGCCGCAGGCTGTGGACAACCTCGGCAACGTGTTCCACCTGAGCACGCTGGCCGTGGTCGAGCTCATGCGGGCCGACTTCAGCCACAACAGCGTGCCGATGGAGACCTGCGGCAACAAGGCGATCCCCATCATCAAGCAGTATTTTGGGGCCAACGCCACCAACCGCGGCTTTAGTCAGCAGGAGGGCAAGGAGCTGACGCAGAACGGCATCAGCACGGCCGTCGCATGGGGCGGTGAGTGGGTGCTGTGGGGCGACCATACCGCCGCCTACACCTACGGCGCCGATGTGGATCCCCGGGCGATCTTCGATGTCTCCATGCGTATGCTCATGCACATCACCAACGACTTCCAGAGGGAGTGGAGCCCGCGCATCGACGAGCCCATGACCCGGGCGCTCAAGGACGAGATCATCAACCGCGAGCAGGAAAAGCTCGACGGCTATGTCAGCATGGGCGCGCTGCTCGGAGACCCGCAGATCGTGTTCCTCGAGAGCGAGAACAGCACCACCGACATCATGAACGGCGACTTCCGCTGGGACATCGCCGTCACCCCGACCCCGCCCCTCAAGTCTGCGAGCGTCTACGTCGCCTACACCGACGCGGGCTTCTCCGTCTACTACGAAGGAGGTGACGAGTAATGGCAAATCTGTGGCTTGACCTGAAGGGCCCCATCCTCGCCGACACGGTCTACTGTGACGGCGTCCTCTCTGCCAAGGATGTGACC
>DBFCNY010000105.1:0-4570 GCA_048298285.1 Collinsella sp. | reverse complement strand
ACGTTGCGGCGGGGGTTCTTTCGTCCTGCGGAGTGTCCGCGAAGGTCAGCCCTCAGATCCTGCTACGACTATGTCCTCGGATTGTGTGGCTGAATGAAGGACGTGGTTGTGGGGGCCTTTTGTCCCGGTCGCTGTTTCGCGGCTTTGCCGCGAAACCTCGCGCCACTTTGGGGGTGGATGGGGGCGTGGCTGTTGCGGCTTCTTATCCCTTTGCTTTTTCGCGGCTTTGCCGCGAAACGCGCAGCACCTTGGGAAATGCATTGATGCGTGGACGGGGCTGGATTGCGGATTCAAATGGCTAGAGAGATATGGGTGCGAACGAGAAATCGTTATTGGGGTCATCCTTTTCTATAAACTCATCGAGACAAAACGTCATGTAGATTGGAACGTACAGAACCTTGCCCTCTTTGCTGAGATTCTCGTGGCTCAGTACAACGGCCTCGGGAATTTTGTACTCGCCCACACTCATCAGACGATCGAGGGCCGCATGCGCTCGAACTTTCTTGCCCGATTTGACCTCGATTGGGACAACATGCCCGTGGGCGCCTTCGATCACAAAGTCAACTTCACCGACCTCACGCGTTTGGTAGTACCATGCATCCGCCCCGAGGGCAACGAGTTCCTGCGCGACCACGTTCTCATAGAGACCACCAAGGTTGGGAGTTTTCATATCAAGATAGACAGCGCGCGCAGTGCTACCGGGGTATCGCGATGCGAGCATGCCTGTATCAGACTCGTATAGTTTGAAGGCTGTCGTTTTCTCCGTCCTCTTGAGAGGACTCCGTGGCTCCGTCACCCTGGCGACCATCAATCCAACACCTGCGTTAACAAGCCACAGGAAATCCTGCTCATATTTTTTAAGGCGAGCTCCCTCACCCAGAGACGAAACAACAAAGCGATGAGACTCCGCCTCAAGCTGAACGGGAATTTGCTCAAAAATCGACCGAACGTTAAACGCTCGAGTCGATGCATATTTTGAGATATCGCTTTTGTACTGATCGACCAGCTGAGTTTGAAGCTCACGTGTGCTCACGAGCGAATAACCAGAATCAATATAATTCTGAACGACCTCCGGCATGCCGCCGCAAACGATATAAGCTCTATAGTTCTTGAGCATCGCCTCATGAATATAGTTTTCGACAGGATGTTTCTCGACAAGGCAGCTGCGAATGCCTGCAAGCACATTCTCGCTAACGCTGTTTGCCCAACAAAACTCTTCAAAATCCATCGGGCGCATAACAATGTGCTCTACATACCCCACCGGAAAAGAAGAGATCCCCTTAAACTCAGTCCCAAGCATAGACCCCGAGAAGACATAGCTAAAGCGCCCATCCTCGACTAACGCCTTCATGAGTGTAACGATCTGCGGATACTCCTGAATCTCATCGACAAAGACAAGCGTATTGCCCTCAACAAGCGGCGCATCCGCAAGAAGGGCTACGCGGTTGATAAAGTCAACGGAGTTCTTTGCGCCAACAAGTGCATTCTTTGCTTCGACATCGAGTAGTAAATTGACCTCAAAATACGAAGCGTAGTTGCTTTTTCCAAACGCGCGAATCGCATAGCTCTTGCCAATCTGACGCGCACCAGTAACGAGTAATGCCTTATTGGAGTTATTCTTCCAGCTCAAAAGCCTATCAGTGACCTTACGGCGTAGCATTAAACCCCCAAATGACAAAAATTGACAGATAGAATCGCCTAAAATCATACAAAAATTGGCAGATAATAATGTCGTAAATATACAAAAATTGGGAGATAGCAAAGGTTCGAATAGGCCTCAAAGCCACTGAAACAGTGCTCTACTTTGCGAAGGGGCTGGGGACGCTGTTGGGTGCGTCTCCAGCCCTCTGATGCTTACTTTGGATCCCGATGGTGGGATGTTGTCGGTGCTGCTTGCTTGGTTACCTTGTCTCGCCGCTCTCTGTGCGTAGGCGGTAGCCGTGGACGAGGTCGCTAATAGCCGGCCAGGGAATCTGGCGGTCGACCCAAAATTGGAGCTGGACCAGATAGCGCTCGGTGGCGCGGGTGAGGGCCGCGAACTGTTCGTGAGTCTCAACCTGGGCGTAGAGGTCGCGGCTGTGGGCGAGGATTGCCGTCGTGTCATCCATTTTGCCGGTGACGTCGAAGGCGCCCGAGAACCAGTCGCACAGGCGTGCGGCACTGTTTTTGATCGTTGCGAGGTCGGCGGTGCCGTCGTTGGCGTTTTCGTTGGCCTGGGCTCGCAGGAGGGAGAGGGCGTCGGCGGCGTTCATGCAGTAACCGACGGTGAAGTTCCAGACGGCGAATTCGCGGCCGGTGTCGAGCTTGCGGCGGCGCATGTAGTCGATGTCACGCGGTTCCTCGAGCATCATTTGATCGGCGAGGGCTTCAAGTGCAGTGGCGTACTCGGCAAGGTCGAGTGTGAGCAGGGTGTTGATATCCATCATCTTTAGGCCTCCGTTTCGATCTCGACGATTTCGTTTTTAATGTACATGCCCTGGTTGTCCCAGACATTGCGGCAGGCGGCGGCAAAACGCTCGCGGTCGGCTTCGCAGATGCGGGCGAACATGTTGCAGGTGCCAAAGGGCTCGCACACGTCAAAGAAGATGCAGATTGACGACCATCCGCCATACCAGCTCACGGCGCCCGCTGGCTCGTGAAAGACGGGGTTCTCGATGTGCTCGTAATTGGCGATGGGGCCCGAGACAGGATACGTCACCTCGGCATCGCAGATCTTGGCCGAAAAGATACGTGACTCGACTGGACAGGATGATTCGAACAGCTTGCATGCCTCGGGAGCCTTGTCCCAGAGCATGTCGGCGAGAAACGTCTCGCCATTCAGCGTGATCTTGAGCATTTTTGTCATAGTAAGGACCTCCTCAATCCGTCGCTCAAGGGGTTCGCTGGCGGATAAGGAGAAGACAGCAGCGGGGTCGCCGAACCCAAACTTCACGACAAATCTCTGTCGCCCCAGCCCGCGCTGTTCTTCGCTAAAGTACCATGCAGCAATTGCGCGCGCAATATCAGTTTTTGATTTTCTGGAAGCGGCAACCGACGAGACGGCTCGCCGGCTGCCGGCCGACACACGGCAAAGGCACTCGTCTATTCTTTAAGTTGGATGAAAAACGCCGTGTTATTGCAGGGCTGCATACTCGTCCAATAAGTGCATAGAATCTCGTATAGTGCGAGTAAGATATTACGCTGCCTGTTTTGTGTTTAGCAAAGATACAGTTTGCATAATCTGGTCTAATCCCTGCTCTATTAAAATAAAGTCGCACGTAAATGGCGTAAACATATCTGAGCTGGGGTTCTGTACGCTGAGCGGATAAAAACGACCGTTCACCGTTCAACTATTTTCAAAATGAATAAAATGAGCGATAAAGAGAATATAAACCTTAATAAACTCGCGTATTGCACGGGCGCGGGTTATTAATGGGTTGTAGGCCTTTTACAGAAAGGATTCCAGCAATGTCTAAGCCTCTTGGCAAGCCCGATCGTATCGTCGTCGCCCTTGGCGGCAACGCCCTCGGCAACAACCCCGTTGAGCAGATCGAGGCCGTGAGCAACACCGCTCACGCTCTTCTCGGCCTGATCGAGCAGGGTAACGAGATCATCATCACCCACGGCAACGGCCCGCAGGTCGGCATGATCCAGAACGCCTTCGCCGCTGCCCACGACGCCATCGGCACCCCCGAGATGCCGCTGCCCGAGTGCGGCGCCATGTCCCAGGGCTACATCGGCTATCACCTGCAGCAGGGCATTGGCCGCGAGATGCACAAGCGCTATAAGCGTTGGCACGCCGCAACCGTCGTCACCCAGATCGAGTGCGACCCCGACGACCCCGCGTTCAAGAACCCGACCAAGCCGATTGGCCCGTTCTACACCGAGGAGCAGGCCAAGGAGTTCATGGCCGAGGATCCTTCCAAGGTCTTCGTCGAGGATTCCGGCCGCGGCTGGCGTCGCGTTGTCGCTTCCCCCGACCCCAAGAAGATCGTCGAGGCCGACTCCATCCTCAACCTGCTCGACAACGAGTTCATCGTCATCGCCTGCGGTGGCGGCGGCATCCCCGTCGTCCGCGACTACGAGAACAAGGGCTGCTACAAGGGCGTTCCCGCCGTCATCGACAAGGACCTGGGCGGCGAGCTGCTGGCTGAGGACTGCGACGCCGACGTCCTGTTCCTGCTGACCGCCGTTGAGCATGTCGCCATCAACTTTGGCAAGCCCAACCAGGAGGAGCTCGAGGACATCACCGCCGACGAGGCCGAGCGCCTGGCCGACGAGGGCCAGTTCGGCAAGGGTTCCATGGAGCCCAAGGTCCGCGCCGCCATCAAGTTCGCCCGTTCCCGCAAGGGCCGCACCTGCATCATCGGTGCCCTGGACAAGGCCGCCGAGACCATGGCCGGCCTCTCCGGTACCCGCATCCACGAGTAGCCTCTACTCCGTTGCCTCTCTCGTGGGCGCCAGGCAAGGCGCCCGCAAACTAGCCTCTCTTCATGAGCCCCGCGGTCCGCTCCGACTGCGGGGCTTTTGTTTCAACCCGGCACTTGGGGACGTTCCTTTCCTGCCGGCAGCTTGGGACAGTCCCTAAGGG
>DBFCNY010000104.1:0-1575 GCA_048298285.1 Collinsella sp. | reverse complement strand
CCACGCCGGTCACGGTGCCGCCGGTGCCGACGCCGGCGACGAAGATGTCGACCTTGCCGTCGGTGTCATCCCAGATCTCGGGGCCGGTCGTGGCCTTGTGGATGGCGGGGTTGGCGGGGTTCACAAACTGGCCGGCGATGATGCTGTTGGGCGTCTCCTTCTGCAGCTCCTCGGCCTTGGCGATGGCACCCTTCATGCCCTTGGAGCCGTCGGTGAGCACGAGCTGTGCGCCATATGCCTGCATAAGCTTGCGGCGCTCGACGGACATGGTCTCGGGCATGGTGATGATCACCTTGTAGCCGCGAGCCGCCGCCACCGAGGCGATGCCGACGCCGGTGTTGCCGCTCGTGGGCTCGATGATGGTGTAGTCGCTGCCGCGCACGAGCTTGCCGGCCTTCTCGGCCTCGTCGATCATGTTCTTGGCGACGCGATCCTTGACGGAGCCGGCGGGGTTGAAGTATTCCAGTTTGACAAGCACGCGGGCCTTGAGGTTCTCATCGGCCTCAAAGTGAGTGAGCTCCAGAAGCGGAGTGTGGCCGATAAGCTGATCGATGGACGTGTAAACATTGCTCATGGTGAACCTCCAAAGTGTTCAAATGCCTGGATACCGTGTGGTTTTACGGTGTGTGTGGCAGCGAAACCCACAAACCTTATGGGTTGTTCGTTTTGCTGTTGGCAAGCATAGTAGACAGTAAAGCCTAGTAACACAATAGGAAATAGAAGATTATTACGAGTCGATTAACCAGCTTGACGGGAATAGGTATTTTCAAAACCAATTTTTCGGCTAGAATTTCTACGAATTAAAAGACCGAAAGGCAGCTATATATATGTTGGTTTCCACAAAGGGCAGATATGCCCTGCGCGTTATGGTCGACCTGGCCGAGCACCAGGCGGCGGGCCGTATTCCCCTCAAAGAGATCGCCGCGCGTCAGGGGATTTCGGAGAAATATCTGGAGAACATTTTGGCTACGCTCGTGCGCGCCAATATGCTCTCGGGCATGCGCGGCAAAGGCGGCGGCTATGTGCTCACGCGCCCGCCCGAGCAGTACACGGTGGGCGAGATCTTGCGCCTGACCGAAGGCAGTCTGGCACCGGTCGCATGCCTGGACGGCGACTGCAAGGGCTGCTCGCGTTCGGACGAGTGCCCCACGCTCGACGTGTGGAAGAACCTGGACAAGCTCATTAACGACTACCTCGACGGCGTGACGCTCGATACGCTCGTCGCCCCCAACGAGGGCTACGACTACGTCATCTAGCCGCACCTGCCATTTGGGGACGGGGTAGAAATGGTCGATTTTCTTGCCCTCTGAGGCTTGGCAAATGACAAGGCCGCCCATCGTTGCGATGGACGGCCTTCGTTTTGGCGTGTTGTGGCGGTCCGTATCCGGTCGCTTTAGCTCCTTGCGATGCTGTCGAGAATGCTGCGCATAATGGATACCACGATGCTGCCCATAAAGGCCGATCCAAAGCTGGCAATGGAGATACCCGCGCCCAGCAGATTGACCGACAGGTAGCTGGCCAGCTCGAGCATAAAGCTGTTGACTACGAGCTGAAAAATACCAAGTGTGATAATAG
>DBFCNY010000103.1:0-3919 GCA_048298285.1 Collinsella sp. | reverse complement strand
CGGCCTCAAGAAGGAGTAACATCGGGACTTGCAGCGACGGACCTCAGGACACTCTTACACCACGTCTGCGCGCGCGACCACTGGGGTGTCTGGCAGGCGGCAAACACCGCCCGAATCCGCATTTTGAACGCGCCTAAACCGGTTCTGAAGCCGGTTTTGTGCTCTTACTCGTTTTTGGGCGCGGGGTGCTTGCAGATCACACTCATGTAGATCATGCCAAGCACGGCCGCGGTGACAGAGCCGGCGAGAATAGCGGCCTTGGCTGCAAGAACCTCAAACTGGGCCGTCGGGAAGGCAAGGCCGCTGATGAGAATCGACATGGTAAAGCCGATACCGCCCAGAATGCCCACACCGGCAATCATGTGCCAGCTAACGTTATGCGGCAGCTCGGAGATCTTAAGCTTAACCAGGGCAAACGTCATACCAAAGATGCCGATCGGCTTGCCCAGCAGCATGCCAAAGTACACGCCGAGCGTCACCGGGTCGGTGAGCAGCGTGCTCATGTCCACGCCCACTAAGCGAACCTGAGCGTTTACGAACGCAAAGATCGGCAGGATCACAAAGTTGACCGGCGTGGAGATCAGACGCTCCATGCGGATGAGCGGCGGGGTCACGCGGTGCATGACGCGCTCGACCTTGGTGGTCGAGACGGTAAAGTCATGCTGGCCCAGGATGTGTGCCTCGTCATCGTAACGGTCATCGAGCAGCGGCAGGCACTCGCCCAACCAATCGGTGAGGCTATCGAGCTTGACGCCGCACTTGGCCGGGATGGTAAAGGCCAAGATGACGCCAGCAAGCGTGGCATGTACGCCGCTCTTGAACATGCAGAACCACAACAGCAGACCCAGTACCGAATACGGGGCAAGGCGGTAATGCTGCGTCTTGTTGAGCCACACGAGCGCGCAGGTCACAAGCGCGGCGGCGCCCAACCAAAACGGATTGGGGCTCTGACCGTAGAAAATGGCGATGGCGGCGATGGAGATGAGGTCGTCGGCGATGGCGAGCGTCGAGAAGAACACGCGCACGCCGTTGGGCACGCGATTGCCCAAAAGCGACAGCACGCCCAGCGCAAAGGCAATATCGGTTGCCATGGGAATGGCCCAGCCGTTGTGCGCGCCGGCATGGTTAAAGATCAGGTAGATGCAGGCGGGAACGACGACGCCACCCACGGCCGCCAGCATGGGAAGCATGGCCTGACGCGGATTCTTGAGCTCGCCGACCGTCATCTCGTACTTAAGCTCAATGCCCACCAGCAAAAAGAAAATCGCCATGAGGAAGTCGTTGACGAAAAGCTCAACGGTGAGACCGGCCGTAAGGTTGCCCAGACCCACATACAGCGGGGTCTCCAAAAAGTGATGGATGACCTCGTAGGCATCGGTATTGGCGCAAATGACGGCGGCGATGGCGGCAATCACCATGACGGCAGCGGAAATCGTGCCGTTCTCGGCGATGCGCTCCCAAATGTCGTGACGCTCAAAGCGCTTGCGCTCACGAACGTTGAACAGCTGCTCAGTTGCTGCCATGGGCGGCTCCTTTCACGGGAAAGCTCCCGTCTTAAAAAAGCACGGCCCGCCCAAGTGGCGGCGCCGCGCTCTAACGTATTACGCTTGCATCTAGCCTACCCTGCACGACAAGCGCACAAGCACGGCCGAAAAGCGGAACCACAGGTTGAACATTATTTGCTCAACGGCACGGGCACGCCTGTCCAAGAGACGACGCGGCGCCGTGCACAAAAAACGACCGGAGCGCGGGTCGTCCGCGATCCGGTCGTGGCGTTTGGTCAACTAAACCTAGCAGGCGGCCATGATGGGGGCAGCGACCTGCTTCTTACGGGAGAGGACGCCCGGCATCCAGACGCCGTCGTGCTCGTCGGCAATGCCCAGGCCCTTCTGAGCGGCCTCGGTCTCGCCCTCGAGCAGGACCTGCGAGCCCTCCTCCATGATGTCGGTGATGCACAGGACGATGCCGTCGGCACCCTTCTCGGCGGCGTAGGCGCGCATGGCCTCGCGAATCTCGTCAATCATGCCGAGTGCGCGGGTCTTGTCGACAGTCTCGTACTGGCCGATGAGCAGCTTCTTGCCGGCAGGCTCGAACATCTTGATGTCGTTGCCGACCATCTCGGCTGCGGTGAAGGAGCCGGACGGACGGGTGAGGAAGACCTCCATGCCAAACTTGACTGGGTCGACGCCCACCTGCTCGCCGAGCTTGGCGGCGACGGCGCGGTCGACATCGGTGGTGGTGGGGCTCTTGAGCATGAGCGTGTCGGTCATCATGGCCGAGAGCAGCAGCTTGGCCTGGACGTCGGAAAGCTCAACGCCGAGCACGCCGGCGAGCTTGGTGACGATGGTGCAGCTGGAGCCCCAGGGCAGGCAGATGTAGTGCAGCGGACCGGCGGTCTCGAAGTCGCCGATGCGGTGATGGTCGACGACGCCAAAGACCGTGGCGTCCTTAAGGCCGGCGACGGACTGGGCAGACTCGTTGTGGTCGGTGAGGACGACGAGCTGACCGGCCTCGACGGAATCAATCACGCGGGGCTCGGCAATGCCAGCGTCGGCGAGCAGCTTGGCGGACTCGGCCGGAAGCTGGCCCAGAGCGCAAGCCTCGTAGGTGTTGCCGGCATACTCAACCTGGTTGAGCAGCTGGGACAGGACGACGGCGCTCATGATGGCGTCGTTATCGGGGTTCTGGTGACCAAAGACAAGAACGTTTGCCATGGATATCCTCCACTTGATATGTGTACTTGGACGTAGCTATGGTAGCACGCCGATGCCGAGCCTTCGCAGACGGAAGGGCCACGGCATATTTTGGGGCAGGCATGGGGGCCAAGGCTGTCCCTTTTGCACCATGTTGGTGCAAAGTAACCTGTCCCCCTTGCACCAGCTATTTGCCGGCGGCGCGCAGGGCTACGTAGGCGGCACCGATGATGCCGGCGTCGTTGCCGAGCGAAGCGACCTTAATGGGCGTCTCGCGCGAGGCGGAAAGCGCGTACTGCTTAAAGTGCTCGCGAACCTTGTCGAGGTAGACATCGGCCGAGGCGGACGCACCGCCGCCGATGAGGAACATCTCGGGATCGACCACGTTGGCGATAAGTGCCAGGGCGCGACCGAGATAGTCGGCCATGGTATCGGCCGCGGCCAGCGCGAGCTTGTCGCCCTCGCGGCAGGCCTGGAACACGTCCTTGGAATCTGAGGGGCCGGTGAGCTCGATGGGCTCGACGCCCGCCTTCTTGCACTCGGCAAGGTAGTTGCTCACCACACCGGTGGCGCTGGAATACTGCTCCAGGTGGCCATGGCCGCCGCAGCCGCAGGTGCGCTCCTCAGCCGGATTCAGGCACATGTGGCCGATCTCGCCGCCGGCACCCACAACGCCCGACACCACGTCGCCGTTGACGATAACGCCGCCGCCCACGCCGGTACCGATGGTGACCATCACCACGTTCTGCACGCCCTTGGCAGAACCGAGCCAGGCCTCGCCCATGGCGGCGGCGTTGGCATCGTTCTCGTACTTAACGACCGCGTCGGGGCAGTGCTCCTGAATGGCGACTCTCAGCTCAGGCAGGTTAATGGCAATGTTGGCCTTGACCTTGGCATCGCCCGACGCCGGGATGGGGCACGGAACGGCCAGGCCAATGCCCGCCACAAAGGCGCGCGGAATCTGGGCCTTGGCGACCACCTGGTCGATAGCCTCGGTCACCGCGGCAAAGCCCGCAGCGTCAACGATGGGAGGCGTAGGCACACTGGCCTTGGCCAGCAGGTTACCGTCCTCGTCGAACAGTCCTTCCTTAACCGAAGTGCCGCCGACGTCAATGCCGATGTAGTATTGCTTAGGTTCCATGGGAGCCCACCTTTCTCGTTTAAACATTGCCTGTATGGTACCGCTCCCAAGGCAAAAACCTACCAAAAAGGGACAGGTTTGTTTT
>DBFCNY010000102.1:0-6205 GCA_048298285.1 Collinsella sp. | reverse complement strand
CACATGGCCAGGGTGTTGTCCATACGGCCGTCGTTGGGCGTCATGACCGAGCAGTTGATATCCAGGTAGCGGTCGGCGATGGCGCGCAGGATGTCGGGAGCCTCCGGGCCGATCATCATGGCCGCCGTGCGCTCGCCCGAGCAGTCGTCCATACACACGACCACACCGCCGTTGAACTCGATGGTGCGACCGATCTTGTTGATCACACCGCCCACCGGGCAACCGGTGATCAGAATGCGCTTGGCATCCGCCGCAACCGGGCGCTCGCCCGCGTCGTAGGCCTCGCGCAGCTTGGCGACCTTTTGCTCCAGCTGCTGCGTATAGGCCTCGATATCAAAGCTGAACGTACCAGCAAACATGGTGCTCATCAGGTCGACGCCGCTCATGGCCGCCGGCTGGTTGGCCTGCAGCGCAAACATCTCGAGCTGGGCCGCACGCAAGCGGTTGCGACGACGGACGGCAGCGCGCAGGTCGTCATCGGTGATCGTAATACCGTAGAAGTTCTCGAGCTCCTCCTTGAGCAGGCGGCACTCCTCGTACCAGCCCTCGCGCTCGTAGGCGCGATCGCGGCTCTGCGGCAGGTGCAGAATGTGCGTGCGCTTGAGCTCGTTGAGTAGCTCGTACATCTTCTTCTTGCCGTCGCAGGTGGTCTCGCCGATGATCATGTCGCTAAAGTACGTAAACGGGCACTTTTGCGAGTAGGCAAAGCCGTAGGTCGACTTGATGAGCGGGCAGAGGTTTGCCGGCAGCACCTTCTCGGCCTCGGGAATCACCTCGTCGGACGTACCGCACAGCGCCACACTTGCAGCGCCCGCGGCATCGATAATCTCGAGCGGCGTATAGCTGCACAAAAAGCCGACCAGGCGATTACCCGCCTGCTTATAATCCTTGACGCGAATAAACGCCGCCTTGCGTTGCTCGTTGAACTCCTCAAACGTGGATGGCAACGGCTGCTCCATATTTTCCGACATATAACTCCTTAACAAACCTTTTGACCAACCAAGGAAACGGCTTTCCCAGGTGCCCGAGGTTGCCGTGAAAGAGAAGCGCCGCGTACTTTGGTACGCAAACGATGGTTTGAACGGCAAGATCGGGTGCCTGGGGAAGCCGCCGGGACGGATACCCCTAAATGGTTTCCAAGAAAGCTTCAATGCGCGTCTGCAGCTGGCCGGCGTCCTCACCGGCGTAGTCGGTCGTGATGTGCATAAACGGAATGCCTGCCTCCTCGGCGGCCTTCTCCACGGCAAACGACTCCATCTCGTAGAGCGTGCAGAACTGCAGGGCCACGTCGACGATGCCGTCTACATGCAGGTCCTTGGCCATCTGAACGATGTCCTTCATACGCTGGTCGTTGGGCGTAAAGACGGCGCAGTTGATCTTAAAGTAGCGCTCGGCGATGGCGTCGAGCATCTCGTCGACCGTCTCGCCGGACTCGTCGACCAGGTCCTTGTAGTAGCGCGAGCCCGTGCAGGACTCCTCGCCGACCACAACGCCGCCGGCCTTCTCGATGAGGTTGAACAGTTTCCAGTTGGGCACGGCCATGGGCGTACCGGTGTACAGGATGCGCTTGGTCCCCTTGGGCGTCACGCCCTCGCCGGCCTCGACACGCTGCTCGCACTCAGCCGCCATATCGTTGATGGCTCCGGTCAGACGCGGCGTGTCGTCCATAAAGGCGGCCTGAACGGTCAGCAGGCTGTCGAGACCGCTGATGGGTGCCGGGTCGGCAGCGCGCGTGGCTGCGAGGCGCTGCAGGGCGCGACGCTTCTCATTGACGGCGTGGATGGCGGCCTTCAGACGCTCGGGCGTAATCTTGACGCCGCACTCGTCCTCGATCTTGGCGGCGAGCTTCTTGACCTCGGCCTTCCAGGTCACGAGCGTCGACTCGTCGTGTACGTTGGGAATATCCATGACGTACATGTTCTTTTGCGTGGCAAAGAACTCGTAGGCCTTCTTCTTGCCGTCGCAGGTGTTCTCGCCCACCACCAAGTCGCTCGACTCGATGTAGGGGCAGACCTCGCCCAGCTTAAAGCCGGCAAAGCTCTTGATGAGCGGGCAGGTGTTGCGCGGCAGATGCTCCTCGACCTTGTCGGTCGCCCAGTCGGCACCCGAGCACAGACCAACAGGAATGCCGTCACAGGCAAGCACGATCTCCTCGGGCACGTACACGCAGAACGAACCGACGATCTTGGTGGCCTCGCCGGCCTCCTTCTTGTCGAGCATCTCCTTAATACGGCCGCTATGGATGTTGGTGGCCACAAAGTCCAGGTAGGACGTGGACTTGGGGCGATTGTTCTGCGTCAGGAACATATCGCCGTACATCTGGCCCACGGAGCCCAACAGCATGTCGTGGTCGGCAAGATTCATGCCGAGGCTCTCCCACATCGGATGGAAATCAAATTCTTCAGCCATGACGGTTCCCCTCTCGAACCAAAAACGGATAACAGCGGTATCGATGCACGACAGGCGACGATTGCCCGGCCGTGCTCAAACCCGGAATTTTAGGGAACCTGCTTTGCGGTCGATTATTTAGTTGTGCGTCGTCTCTCCCGGAGCCGTGAACATACCTGCTCATATGCGACTCCGAGCCATATACAGGGCGCGCGCGGCAACGCGGCGAATGTATGTCGTCTGCGGCATGTGCGCACCCTCCTCTACAAGCTGAGGTCAACTATATCAACGGTCGTCGACCATGCGAACACCGTTGACATTCGTACGACAGCCTCGTGTGCCGTCGTTTAATAAATAATTATCTTGATTGATAAGAGTTTGTCATCCTTCATTCGGCGAACGGCAAGACGAGGCCGCCGAGGCTTATATCCCCGACGGCATTACCCGACGCTACCGACAAACCAAATGGATCCTACTCGCATCGAAATGCATGCGCAGCGTCTCGCCTGCTTGCGGCAGCTCGTCGACAGGTACGCCCACCTTGTTGACCTTCCACTGCAGACGTGTGGGCGCATCGACGCGCGGCACGTCCAGCAGCACCAGCCGCTCAAAGCGCGAATCGCTCACACGGGCCACGTGCAAATCATAGCTGTTGCGTCCCCGCTCCGCGCGATTGTCAACATGGAAGTAGCTTGCGCGAATGCCCAGGTACGCTGCATTATCGGGAACCTCGCGACCCACGTTAAAGGTCATGCCCCAGTCGAGGGCCTCAACTTCTTCGTCGCCGATCTTGCGCGCCCGGCTTGTGTTCTTGCAGCCCGTCAGGCGCAGTGCCGCCAGCGTCTGCGGACGGCGGACCACGTCCTCGACGGAGCCGATCTCCTCCACATGCCCGTCGTGCATCACGCAGATGCGCCCGCACAGGCGGCACGCTTCGTCGATGTCGTGGCTCACGTAGAGCACGGTGCGGTTGCATACATCGAACAGGTCGAGCATGTTCTGTTCGAGGGCGCTCTTAAGATAGGAATCGAGTGCGCTCATGGGCTCGTCGAACATAAAAATGCCCGGATGCGCCGCCACCATGCGGGCAAGCGCCACACGTTGTTGCTGCCCGCCCGAGAGTCGCGCGGGATAGCGGTCGGCAAAATCGGACAGACCGAAAATGCCCAGATAGCGCTCGGCGAGCTTTTTGCGCGCGGCGGCGTCGCCCGCATCCTTTACACCGGCGCATACGTTATCGGCCACCGTCATGTTGGGAAACAGCTGATAGTTTTGGAACAGCAGGGCGCATTTTCGCTCCTGGGGCGACAGGTTGATGCCCGTCGCCGAGTCAAAAAAGGTCACGCCGTTGACGACGATCTTGCCCTCGTCGGGCGTCTCCACGCCGGCGATGCAGCGCAGCGTACAGCTCTTGCCACAACCCGAGGCACCGAGCAGCGCCACACGATCCTCGCCGGCCTCAAGCTGCATGTCGAGCATAAACCCGGGATAGCGCTTTTTGATATCCAGAACGAGCGACATGGCCTATCGACCTCCCTGCAAAGCGGCATCATCGCGCATGAGCTCGGCCAGCGCCTCGCGATCGATACGCAAGGCATCGCCGCCCGCCGGGTCGAGCGAATCGCCCTGTCCGGCAAGATCTTTGATCCGCTTGCGCTCCGCACGGGAAAGGCCCCGCTCGCGATACTTTTGCGAATGAGCGGTGTACATGTTGATGAACAGGATGACCAGGAAGCTGAACACGATCACGACGGCGACCCAAAAGAGGGCCACCGAGGTGTTGCCGCCCATCCACTCAAAGTAAATCGCAATGGGGATGGTCTGCGTAATGCCGGCGTAGTTGCCCGCAAAGAACAGCGTGCAGCCAAACTCTCCCATCGCGCGGGCAAAGGCGAGGACCGTACCAGCGGCAATAGAAGGCCACCCAAGCGGCATCATAAGCTTGGCAAAGATGCGACGCTCGGACCATCCCAGGGTTCGCGCGGCGTCAAGCATCTGCGTGTCGAGGCTCTCAAAGGCGCCGAGCGCCGTACGGTAGACCAGGGGGAACGATACCACCACGGCAGAGATCACCGCCGCCGGCCAGGTAAAGACAACCGAGATACCGTGCGCGATGAGCCACTGGCCCACCCCGGTCGAGCGGCCAAACAGCATAAGGAGCAGAAAGCCGCAGACCGTGGGCGGCAGCACCATAGGAATCGTAAAGACCGAATCGAGCAGGCCCTTGATGCGACTCGTCGTACCCATGGTCTTCCATGCGGCAAACAGGCCCAGCGCAAAGGAGATCAGCAGGGCAAGGCCGCTCGTTTTAATGGACACCCAAAGCGGGCGATAGTCGATGTCGCCCAAAAAGGAGGCCAGAGAGGTCAAGGGCCCCTGCTCATCCCGCAACACGACGGACGATGCTTCTACCATTTGAGCGCTATCAAGCCAACGCGCGCCGCCCTTGGCATCACCCGAGGCTGATGCAATCACCACATAGCGGTCCCCATCCGCACCGCGCTCGTCAAAGCCATAGGTATACCCGCCGGCATCAAACGTTGTTTCCGCCGTGACATACCAAGGAAGATCCACGTCCCCTAGCTGCGCACCTCCCATGCAGTTTGCGCTGTCGAGCTTACAGACGAGGGCCTTGAGACCCGATACGCACTCGTTATCCTGCGGATCCAATCCATACTTCTCGACCGCCTTGGGCGATATCCACACCACAACGCGATCGGCAGCAGGCGCCACTACAAGGTCCACGTCCTCGTCAACGGGAAACCGGTAGCCCTCAGGCTGGCCCTCCATGGCACGAGCGGTCCCCCTGGCCAACCGCTCAAAACCCTCGATCCCATAGGAAAGCCCATGAGCGGTCGCAGCAACCTGGGCCCCGTCCTCAGTGTCCCCAGCAAACGCAAATCCTGGCACCCAGCAAAGCGCGAAGGTCAAAGCACAGGCGACAAGCATGCGGAATCTATTAAGCACGAAAAGCTCCAAGCGAATACAAGGACGGAGTGAAACATAAAACGATGGAATTATCGCGCCAAGCCGCTCTACGCGGAAAGCTCAAAGCCGTACTTGGCCCAAATCTTCTGGGCTTTCTTGTTGGTCAGGCAGAAGTCGATGAACGCCTTGGCCTCGTCGGCGTACTCGGAGCTCTCGGCAACGGCACCCGGATACACGATGGGCTTGTGCGAATCCTCGGGGCACACGAAGGCCTCCTCGATGCCGTCGTAGCGGAAGATATCGGAGCTGTAGACAAAACCGGCCACGCAGTCGCCTGTAGAGACGTAAGACGCAGCGGTGCCGACCTTATCGGCCAGGGCCACCTTGTCGGCGAGTTCAGGCGCATACTCGCCGTCGTCACCCTCGGTGCCGGTGTAGAGGCCCACGGAGGCCAGGGCCTGGTTGGCATACTTGCCAGCGGGAACAGTCTTAGCGTCGCCAATGGCGATCTTGCCGTCCAGATTCGCGACGTCGGCGATGGCCTCGACCTTGGTGTCGGAGCCCTCGGCGCGAATGATCACGAGGTCGTTGACGAACATGTCCTCACGCGTATCGACGTCGACGAGCTCGGCGGTCTCAGCGTCATCCATGGTGCCCTTGGAAGCGGTAATGAGCACGTCGACGGCGGCACCGGCGCGCATCTGCTCGACAAGGTCGCCGGAGGCCTTAAACTGCGTGTCTGC
The DNA here is from genome assembly GCA_048298285.1 of Collinsella sp. Lineage (GTDB taxonomy): Bacteria > Actinomycetota > Coriobacteriia > Coriobacteriales > Coriobacteriaceae > Collinsella. Next base: position 146 of record DBFCNY010000102.1, on the reverse strand, counting down.
AAACGTGGTGCCGGTCTGCTCTGTGTAGAGCTCCTGAACCTCGGGCAGAGCCTTCTCGAGCGAGTTGGCGGCAAAGACCTGCAGCTCGACAGCCTTCTTGGAAGATGCCTTAGCAGAACCGGCATCGGATCCGGCCGGCTCGGACG
>DBFCNY010000101.1:0-14267 GCA_048298285.1 Collinsella sp. | reverse complement strand
CGGCCTCAAGAAGGAGTAACATCGGGACTTGCAGCGACGGACCTCAGGACACTCTTACACCACGTCTGCGCGCGCGACCCCGCCAGGCGTCCTACGGCGGAAGCATTGCAAGCGTTTATCAGCTAAGTACTTGGACATATGTTGCGTAACACTGCATATTTTGCAAAAAGATAATGCTACAGGACTTGTGACAGTACTCATATTTGACGTTTTTTGCCCACGACCCCTTATTACGTGGGCGAATCAGTTGCAAAACGGACTCCTAAGCGTCCTTCGCAATCAAAAAGCCGGGGCCCGCATGATGCGGACCCCGGCTCAATACCGTGACGATATTTCAGTTACGCTCTACACGTAGAACAGAATGTCGTCGTAGGTCGGGACCGGCCAGTAGTCGGCTGCCACGATCTCCTCCATGGCATCCACGGCGGCACGCAGCGTATCCATAGCGGGAACGACCTCGTGCGCGTACACGTTGGCCTGCTCCTGACCATCGAGGGCCTCGGCCTTCTGATGCACGGCGTCGAGCGCCTTGATGGAGTCGTTGATGGTGGTGATGCCGTTGCAGAGCTTGTTGAGCGTGTTCTGCTCGCACTGCATGGCGGCCTCAGCACCGGCGGCACGAATAGTCTCAAGGCCCTTAGCGACCTTGGTGGCATAGGCGGTAATGACCGGGCGATAGGTGCGACGCGCCTCGCGAACCATCGTGGTAGCCTCGATGTTCATGAGCTTGTTGTACTTCTCGAGCTTGCAGTCGTAGCGGCACTGAGCCTCGGCCTTGGTCAGGACACCCGTCTCCTCAAAGAGCGCGATAGCCTTATCGGAAACAAAGGCGGGCAGGGCGTCGGCCGTGGTCTTGTTGTTGGCAAGGCCGCGCTTCTCGGCCTCAACGGGCCACTCGTCGGAGTAGCCATCACCGGAGAACAGGATGCGCTGGTGGTCGGTCAGGACCTTCTTGCAGTACTCGAGCGCAGCGTCCTGGAACTCATCCTCGGGCGTACCCTCAAGCGCGTCGGCGAAGGACTTGAGCGACTTGGCCACGGCGGCATCGAGCACCAGGTTGGAGTCGGAGACGTTCTGCTCGGAGCCGCAGGCACGGAACTCGAACTTATTGCCGGTGAAGGCAAACGGGGAGGTGCGGTTGGGTCGGTGTTGTCCTGCATCAGCTTGGGCAGAGTATCGGCGCCCAAGTCGAGCACGCCGCGCGTGGCATGGACGGAAGCCTTGCCATCGATGATCTTCTCGACGACCTCGGTAAGCTGGTCGCCCAGGAAGATGGACATAATCGCCGGAGGAGCCTCGTTGGCGCCCAGACGATGGTCGTTACCGGCCGAGGCAACGGAGGCACGCAGGAGCTCCTGATAGTTATCGACGGCCTCGATCACCGCGGTGAGGAAGACGATGAACTGCAGGTTGTCGAGCGGGGTGTCGCCCGGATCGAGCAGATTCTCGGACTCGGTGCCAAGCGACCAGTTGTTGTGCTTGCCCGAACCGTTGATGCCCTCAAAGGGCTTCTCGTGCAGCAGGCAGACCAAGTCGTGGCGGGAGGCAATGAGCTTCATCTTCTCCATCATGACCAGATTCTGGTCGATGGCCTCGTTGACCTCGCCATAGACCGGTGCGAGCTCATGCTGGCAGGGAGCAACCTCGTTGTGCTTGGTCTTGGCAGGAATGCCGAGCGCCCACAGTTCATCGTCCAGATCCTTCATATAGGCCGAGACGGTGGGGCGGATAGCGCCAAAGTAGTGCTCCTCGAGCTCCTGGCCCTTGCAGGGAGCAGCGCCAAAGAGGGTGCGGCCGGTGATGACCAGGTCCTTGCGCTTGCGGTAAGCGTCCTTCTTGATCAGGAAGTACTCCTGCTCATCGCCCACGGAAGGAACAACCTTCTTGGGGGTCTTACCAAACAGCGCCAAAACGCGCTTGGACTCACGCGAGAGCGCGGTCATGGAGCGCAGCAGCGGGGTCTTCTTGTCCAGGGCCTCGCCCGTGTAGGAGCAGAAAGCCGTGGGGATGCACAGGACATCGTCCTTAATGAATGCGGGGCTGGTGGGATCCCAAGCGGTGTAGCCACGGGCCTCGAAGGTGGCACGCAGGCCGCCGTTGGGGAAGCTGGAGGCGTCCGGCTCGCCCTGGATGAGGTTCTTGCCCGTAAACTTGGTAATGGCGGTGCCGTCGTGGTTGGGCTCGAGGAAGCTGTCGTGCTTCTCGGAAGTAATGCCCGAAAGCGGCTGGAACCAGTGTGCGTAGTGCGTCGCGCCCTTGGAGATGGCCCAGACCTTCATGGCGTGGGCAACGGCGTTGGCCACATCCAGGTCGAGCGGCTCACCGTCCTCGAGGGTTGCAGCAAGGCGCTTCCAAATGTCCTTGGGGAGGTAGTCCTTCATGACTTCCTCAGAGAACACCATGGTCCCGAAGCGGTCAGTAAGTTCGGCCATACGGAACTCCCTTCGTATCGGCACCGCGTGAGAAGCGGTGTTGATTACTAACGAACGAGTCATAGATTAGGCTCGTCGTGTTTCCGCAACATTACCGTTATGTTGCTGTCACGAAACCAATCAATGAGGTTACCGCATCGCGGCGGCGTTGCCGCCCTCAACAGCCAATCAACTGTATAAATTGCAGACCTCTCCCCATGGTTTAAGGGTAGTCAATTTGGGATGGGGCTCTATTAACTGGTATTTCGCATCAGATACCAGTCTTTATAGCCCGTGTCAAAATGAGCCGCTCTGCTATAGGAAATGCCGATAGCAAGGCATCTTTGATTGGTATCCCCCAAATAGCGAGTGAAACTCCACCGTGGCACAGTGGTGCTGTAGAATCCTTACACAACACATCACACTATTACGTATCTAGAGGAGCACGATATGCGCGTCGACGAGGTTTTTAAGCAGGCAGCATCCCAGGGCACCGCGCCCATTTCGTTTGAGATGTTCCCGCCCAAGGGCGAGCTCACCCTCGACACGGCTCGCGAAGTGGCAGGCAATCTGTGCAAGCTTTCGCCGAGCTTTGTCTCGGTCACCTGCTCGGCCGGCGGCTCGGGCAACGGTGCCGCCACCGCCCCCATCGCGCATATGATTTCGAGCGAATTCGACACGCCCTCGGTGGCACACCTTACCTGCGTGGGCCGTACCCACGCCGATATCGCCGCCAAGATCGACGAGTATCGCACCGCCGGCGTGGAAAACATCCTGGCCCTGCGCGGCGATCTCCCCGCCGGCGCGACCGAGGACGACAAGCCCGCCTCGGACTACGCCTACGCCCGCGACCTCATCCCCGAGCTCGTCGACGCCGGCTTTTGCGTGGGCGCCGCAGCCTACCCCGAGGGCCACATTGCCTGTGAGGATCTCAACCTCTCGGTCGAACACCTCAAGCAAAAACAGGACGCCGGCGCGAGCTTCTTTGTAACGCAGCTCTTCTTTGATAACGAGTGCTTCTACCGCTTCCGCGAGCTTGCCGACAAGGCCGGTATCACCGTGCCCATTACCGCGGGCATCATGCCGTTTATGGGCAAGTCACAGATCAGCCGCATGGTCTTTATGTGCGGCGCGTCGCTGCCCTCCCCCGTCATCAAGATTCTCGCCAAGTACGAGAACGACCCCGAGAGCCTGCAGGCAGCCGGTGTAGATTATGCCGCCCGCCAGCTTTGCGACCTCAAGGAGCACGGCGCTGACGGCCTGCACCTGTACACTATGAACCGTCCTGCGATCGCCGCGACCATTATGGAGCGCCTGGGGTAATGGAAAAACCGCACATCGATACAACCGCTGTCGAAGTGCCGGCCGACCTTGCGTCGCCGGCGCTTTATCGTATCGATGATGCCCACCATCCCCGCGTCGATCGTGCCGAGATGTTGCGCTACCTGGGCTACGGCGGCCAGCAGATTGAGCCCGAGCTGTCGCAGCGTATTGAGCTTGTCGTTGAGCGCTTGGAGTTAGACATTGAACCCCGTGGCGTGCGCCGCGTGTTTACCGTCGATGCCACAGGCGTCGATGAGCAGGGCGAGCCTTGCATTCGCTTGGTCGGTACCAACGTTGAGCTGCGCGGTCGCGACATCTATCGCCATCTCAAAGACGCCCGCTTTGCCGCGCTCATGGCATGCACCCTCGGCATGGACGCCGAGCGTCGCCTGCGCACCACGGGAGTCCAGCAGCCCCTGGAGGGAGCCGTGCTCGACGCCGCATGCTCTGCCTATGTGGAAGCCGCCGTCGAGCAGATGGACCAGCAGGTCAAGGCTGCGGCCGCCGCACACGGACTCGCCGGTAACTGGCGCTTCAGTCCCGGCTACGGCGACTGCCCGCTTACGGCCCAGCGCTCGATCGTGGCCGCACTCAACGCCACGCGGCTCATCGGGCTTACCGTCACGCCCACCAGCCTGCTCATGCCCACCAAGAGCGTGACCGCGGTAATTGGCCTGTTCGACGGTGAAGTCCACGACGCCCAGAGTCGCCCCACCTGCAATATCTGCCGCATGCGTGAGCACTGCCGCTTCCGCGCCGCCCACACCACCTGCTATTCCAGCCATTAGGAGCCCTCGATGTTTACCCCGCTTATCACTCATGATTCTGACGGTGCTGCACTGGCGGCACCCGTCAACGCCGCGCGTCTCAACGGCGCCACGTACAAGACGCGCACGATCGACGACCTGAACATTAAGGACGACCGCCTGCGCGCTGCCATCGAAGGCACCGGGCATCTGCTGTTTGACGGCGGCATGGGCACCATGCTGCAGGCCGCCGGCATGAAGGCAGGCGCTCTGCCCGAGCTGCTCAATTTTGAGGAGCCCCAGGTCATTACCGACATTCAGCGCCAATACGTCGAGGCCGGCTGCGACGTGATCACCGCCAACACCTTTGGCGCCAACGCCCACAAGCTCGACGGAGCCGCCACCGTGACAGACGTCTTTGCCGCCGCTGTCGCCTGCGCCCGTGAGGCCGGCGCCCGCTACGTCGCCGGCGACATCGGCCCCATCGGCGCCCTGCTGCGCCCCCTGGGCACCCTCAGCTTTGACGAGGCCTACGACCTCTTTGCCGAGGAGGTGCGCGCCGGCGTCGATGCGGGCGTGGACCTCTTTATCATCGAGACTATGACCGACCTGGCCGAGATCAAGGCGGCAGTCCTCGCCTGCCGCGAGAACTCCGACCTGCCCGTCTTTGCCACCATGACCTTTGAGGAAGACGGCCGCACGTTCCTGGGAACGAGCCCCGAGGTCGCCGCCATCACCCTCGACGCCATCGGCGCCGACGTCCTGGGCATCAACTGCAGCCAAGGCCCGGCCGAGCTCCGAGGACTCGCCGCGCGTATGCTCACCGTCACCGACAAGCCCGTTATGGTGCAGGCCAATGCGGGACTGCCCCGCGTGGACGATGACGGCAATACCGTCTTTGATATCCAGGCACCCGAGTACGCCGAGGCCGTCGCCGGGATGATCGAGGACGGCGTGAGCGTCGTCGGCGGATGCTGCGGCACCACGCCCACGCACATGGCGGCGCTTCGCACCCTCATCGACAACCACACGCCCAGCGTGCGTCATCGCAAGCCCAGCATGTCGGTCACGAGCGCCCAGACGGTTGTGGACCTTCCCTGCGACGGCCACAAGATCGCCGTCATCGGCGAGCGCATCAACCCCACCGGCAAAAAGCGCCTGCAGCAGGCCCTGCGTGACGGCGACCTGGATTACGTCGTGAGCCAGGGCATCAGCCAGCAGGAGCAGGGCGCCGACATCTTGGACGTCAACGTGGGCCTGCCCGAGATCGACGAGGTCAAGATCATCCAGCAGGCAACCGAGCAGCTCCAGGGCTCCACCCTCTTGCCCCTGCAGATCGACTCCACCGATCCCGCCGCCGTCGAGGCCGCCGTGCGCCGCTACGCCGGCAAGCCCATCATCAACTCGGTTAACGGCAAGCAGCAGATCATGGACGAGATCTTTCCGCTGGTCGCCCACTACGGCACCAACGTCGTCGGTCTCACGCTCGACGAGGGCGGCATCCCCGATACCGCCGAGGCCCGCTTTGCCATCGCCGAGCGCATCGTGACCGAAGCCGCCCGCTACGGCATCGGCCCGGACCGCATTCTCATCGACTGCCTGGTCATGACCGCCTCGACCAACCAGCGCCAGGCCGAGCAAATTCTGCGCGCCATGTCTCTGTGCAAGGAGCGCCTGGGCGTCAAGTGCGCACTCGGCGTGTCGAACATCAGCTTTGGCCTGCCTGCCCGCCCGCTGCTGGGTTCGGTCTTTTTGGCCGCCGCCTTTGGCGCGGGCCTGGACGCCCCCATCATGAACCCCGGTTCCAAGCGCTTTATGGACACCGTCTACAGCTATCGCGTGTTGAGCGTCGAGGACGAGGGCTCGACCGGATACATCGAGCGCTACGCCGGCTGGACCGACCCGTACAAGATCGCCGCCAACCCGGCGGCCGCTCAGTCAGCATCGAGCGATGCCGCGCCCGCCGCTGGCACCGCCGGCACCGACGGCAACGACGACCCGATTCGTCGCATGGTCGTCTCGGGCCGCAAAGGCGAGATCGCTGCCGAGACCGAGCGTCTGCTGGCAGACCACGACGCCATGGACCTCATCAACAATCACTTTATCCCCGCCCTCGACGAAGTTGGCGTCCTCTTTGACCAGGGCAAGTTCTTCTTGCCGCAGCTTATGGCCTCGGCCGAAGCCGCGCGTGTGGGCTTCGACACCATCAAGCGCCTGATGCCCGCCGGCGAAATTGCCGACAAGGGCAAGATCTGCGTGGCCACCGTTAAGGGCGATATCCACGACATCGGTAAGAACATCGTCAAGATGCTGCTCGACAACTACGGCTACACCGTCTTTGATCTGGGTCGCGACGTCGATCCGCAGGAGGTGCTCAAGACCGTCAAGGAGCGTGACATTAAGCTCGTCGGCCTCTCGGCGCTTATGACTACCACGGTCGTCGCCATGGAAGAGACCATCAAGCTGCTTCATGCCGAGGTGCCGGGCGTCAAGATCATCGTGGGCGGCGCCGTGCTCACCCCCGAATACGCCAAGCAGATCGGCGCGGACTACTACGCCAAGGACGCCGCCGAGAGCGCGCGCATCGCCGAAGAGGTCTTTGGGCAGTAACACAACGGAAACAACCGAGCACCAAAACGTGCCGCATGCGCCACTTGGCACGTGCGGCACGTTAGAATAGATAAGATTATGCTCGTTTTGGCAGATAGGAGCGCAAGGATGGCGATCACGCCCGCAGAAATCGCGGAAACCCGCGGCATGGTTGAGGAGCAGAACCTCGACATCAGGACCATCACCATGGGTGTTTCGCTCATGGGTTGCGGCGACGAGAACCTCGACCGCATGTGCACGAAGATCTACGACCACGTGACGCACACGGCTGAGCATCTGGTCGAGACCGCCGAGAACCTCGAGCGCGAGTACGGTATCCCCATCGTCAACAAGCGCGTTTCCGTCACCCCGGTGGCGCAGATCGCCGCGTGCTGCAAGGATGAGGACCTCACCCCCATCGCGCATGCCCTCGACCGCGCGGCCGAAACGCTCGGCATCGACTACCTGGGCGGCTTCTCCGCGCTCGTCCAGAAGGGCATCGGCGATGCCGACCGCCGCGTTATCCAGTCCATCCCCCAGGCGCTCGCCACCACGAGCCGTGTCTGCTCCAGCGTCAACGTCGCCAGCCTGCGCGCCGGCATCAACATGGACGCCGTGCTCATGGCCGCCCAGACCATCATCGACGCTGCCAAGCTCACGGCCGACCAGGATTCCGTTGGCGCCTCCAAGTTCGTCTGCTTCGCCAATATGGTCGAGGACTCCCCGTTTATGGCGGGCGCTGTCCACGGCGGTGGCGAGGCCGACGCCGTCATCAACGTTGGCGTCTCGGGCCCCGGCGTTATGGCCGCGGCTCTGGAGAAGCTGCCCGACTCCGCCTCGATGATGGAGGTCGCCGAGAAAATCAAGCAGACCGCCTTTAAGATCACCCGCGCCGGCGAGCTCATGAGCCGCGAGGCCGCCCATCGCCTGGGTGTCGAGAAGGGCATTGTCGACCTGTCGCTGGCTCCTACGCCTGCCATCGGCGACTCCGTTGCCCGCATCCTCGAGATCATCGGCGTGGGCACCTGCGGCGGCCCGGGCACGACCTGCGCGCTCGCCATGCTCAACGACGCCGTCAAGAAGGGCGGCGTTATGGCCAGCTCCAGCGTGGGCGGTCTCTCGGGCGCCTTTATCCCCGTGTCCGAGGATGCCGGCATGATCGCCGCCGTCGAGGCCGGTGCGCTTTCGCTCGAGAAGCTCGAGGCCATGACCTGCGTGTGCTCCGTCGGCCTGGACATGATCGCCATCCCCGGCGACACCCCGGTCGAGACCATCGCCGGCATCATCGCCGACGAGATGGCCATCGGCGTCATCAACAACAAGACCACGGCCGTCCGCGTGATTCCCGCCATCGGCAAGGGCGTGGGCGACTGCGTCGAGTACGGCGGCCTGTTTGGCCGTGCACCCATCATGCCGGTGAACCCCAACGCCGGCACCGTGCTTGCCCACCGTGGCGGACGCTTCCCGGCACCGCTGAACTCGCTGAAGAACTAGCTGAGGATACGGGCGAGGAGCCCCGGGGAGGGCAAATATATAAGGTCGCCTGCTCGGACAGTCCTGACTCGCACGGAGAGCACATTAAGTGCTCTCCGGCTCGTGCGGAACTCGCGATCGACCTTATATATTTGCCCTCCCCGGGGCTCCCGCACAACGAGACCTCAGTTGGGTTCTATCCCGGTTGCAGTTGCTTCGCTCCTGCACCACTTGGCTGGTGCGGCGGTTTGGCGTTGGAACGGTTCTTTTTCTGATATATGCTTGTTGCGGCTCTTCTTTTGGGAGGAGTCGCTTTTTTGTTGCTAGGAGGTTGGCCCGTGGCTGATGGGGACGCTCGCTCTGAGCTTCTTTCCGCTGATTGGAATGGCGAATGGATGCGCCTGCAGGCTGGTCGGCGGCGGGCTGATGATTCTTTTGAGTGGGATAAAAGGGCTCGGCATTTTCGGCCGTTGGAGACTGCCCCGTATGCCCGGGACTTTATCAAGCTGTTGGCGTTAAAGCCTGGTGAATCCGTGCTTGATATGGGGTGTGGGGCTGGGTCGATTGCTATTCCGCTTGCTCAGGCTGGGCATCCTGTGATTGCGGCTGACTTTTCCCCTGCTATGTTGGGCACGCTTGATGCTGGTATTGAGTACTATGGGCTCGAGGATCTCATTACGCCGCTTGAGCTTGCTTGGGATGATGATTGGGATTTGGTTGGACCGGTCGCGAAAGCGGTGGATGTTGCCTTTGCCAGTCGGTCGGTTACGACGACCGATCTAAAAGGTGCGCTTGCCAAGCTCGACCGTACAGCTCGTCGGCGTTGTGCTGTCACGATGGTCGCTAACTCCAGCCCGCGCTATGACCTGCACTTGATGAATGCCATCGGTGCCTCGGTTACCTGCAGTAATGGCTTTGTGTATGCCTTTAATATCCTCATTCAGATGGGTGCCCTGCCGCAGGTCACGTACTTTGAATCGCCTCGTCGCGATACCTTCGATAGCCTTGAGGCAGGCGTGGCGGGTTTTTCCCGTATGCTCGAGCATGGCAACGAGGATAAGATCGACCGCCTGCGCGCCTATATCGCTCAGCACATGATCGAAAACCCCCATGCCGGCGAGCCGGGCTCCAAGGGCGTGCCGCAGGGGCGCTATATGCTCGACCATATCCGTAAGGTTCGCTGGGCGTTTATTGCATGGGAACCGGTCTCTGAATCCTGCTCGTAGCCCGTTCACAGCCCGCACCGCCCATCACCTCGGCATCCGCATTCTTTTTGAACTGGGCAAACGCGCTCCACACCGCGCCGTTCCTGCGTTATCGTGGGACAGCTCACGTAGATTAAGGCCCCGTCGCGGGGCGCCCCATACATAGAAAGCGAGAACCCATGGCACTGACAGGAGCCCAGGTCAAGCAGCTTCGCAGCATGGCCCATCACCTCAACCCCGCCATCATCATCGGCAAGTCCGACATCAACGAGGGCACCGTCGAGCAGACGGTCGCCTATCTGGAGAAGCACGAGCTCGTTAAGTGCTCCGTGCTCGATGGCTCCAGTCTTTCCGCCCGCGAAGCCGCCGAAGAGCTCGCCGAGCACTGCCACGCCGAGGTCGTCCAGGTCATCGGCCGCAAGTTCTCGCTGTATCGCGAGTCCTCGCGCAAGGATATCGAGAAGATCAAGCTCGTCTAAGAGCCAATGATCCGGCGAGCCAACACATAGCAAGCTTACGGGTGCCCAAGTACTTCGGGCGCCCGTTTTTTTATCGCTCGACCAACACGCGATTGAGCCGCCCCTCCACCAAGCGCTCGTATAGACGCCGCGTCTCGGGCTCGGGCACGCCATTGACCTGCTCCCTCAGATGGTGCATATGCCCACTGTATAGCTCGACGATATCGCGCCGCCGCCCCGCCGCACTGTAGACACGCATGGCGCAGCGCACCATATCCTCACGCGCCGTTTCCTGTCGAAGCCCCGACTCCGCCAGCCAAATCGCCGACTGCAAATCGTTTTCTTCTAGAGCGGCATTTGCTCCCTTAATCATGCAATCGATGAACTTTGACTGCATAATGCGTCGCATACGCAAAAAGTAGGTGGGATTACAGCCATTGGGAACATACAGCGGTCCGGCATAAAGCTGCTCAATCTTAAGGCACAGCTCAACTAAATGGGGCCCGCGCGCACCCGTGCGATTTCCCAAAACCTCGCGGCTTATCTGGTCAAACAGCCGTACATCGGTCTTGACGTAGTCACTGTTGAGCCCAATGCATTCATTTTGGATGAGCACGCACGATTTGCCGTCCGGCGTCGGCCCCAAGGCCGAGCGCAGGCGTGATATCGTCGAGTACAGATTGTTACGAGCGCTATTGAACTCGGCGTGGGGCCACAGCTCCATAGCCAGCGTCTCGCGGTCGACCAGCGCATCCATGCCCAGCGCAAGCCGCTCGGCAAGCGTCGCCGCTTTCTTGCGGCGCCACATCTTATCCGTGATGGGAAACCCGTCGCGCTCGGCGCGAAACGCCCCAAACATGCGAATCTCGATATGTTCGATAGCATCGACGGCTTCAACCTCGCCAGCCTGAAACAGGCGCTCACCCTCCCCTTCCAGATCGTCACGCAGCGAGTACCGCGATAGCTCGCGCACGGGGAGTTTCTTACGAATTCTGGCCGCCGGCTCGCCCAGACAATGCATCGCAAGACGCGCAAACAGCCGATACGACGGATCCAAAATCCCTGGGCGGTTCATGGACATCCAGGCTGCAAGGTCGCTATCGCGGCCAGCGGAGGCCAAATGCAGCGCCACCATCCAAGCCTCGGCACCACCGACCTGCGTCCGACTCAAATCGAGCAGCTCTGCCTCTTCACGCACCGATACCATCGATGTATTGCGTAAGTACGCCGCGCGCTCTAGCAGCAGTGCGTTGTCGCGTATGTATCCAATCGATTCCTCGGCAAGCCTGAGCACCTGCACCGCACGGAATTTGGCATTGACCGGACGCCCCTCGGCCAGCGACTGCCAGCCTTCCAGTATCAAGCCAAACAACTGGACTTGATTGTCACGCACACGCACGGCAAAACGGTCGAGCTCATTGAATGCCTGCTCGTCGGTCACCGGCATGCCGGCAAACAGGCGCCGCGCCGATAATACCATGCGCACCCAGATGGCGAGTGCTCGGATGTCACGCGCTTCGAGTGCCTCGAGCGTCAGGGCCATCTCGTCATCACGCTCGTCAGTCCCTGCATACGACCCATCAAATAGCTCCGTCAACATGCGGTCCGCCCGCACAAACGTCCCCGCGATATCGAGCTCACAATCGTAGACCTTATCCGTTTTGAGCCCTGCGAGGATCTCACCACCCTTCGCCCGCTCGGTCAGCCCATGTTTTATCTCGATATGTGCGGACAGCATGTCGAGTGCGGCACAAGACGCCTCACTTCCCAGCGCTGTATGGCTTGCCGGAAGCCCCAGACCACTATCTCCATAACAGGCGGCCGTAAACGCGTGCGCTACCTTCCACGACACGGGATCGAGCTCGCAAATCGCTTGCTCGCCCGCATGCTCGATAATTGAGGCCATATACCGCGCGAGTTTTGTATTGGAGACGCTCACCGCCGCCAGATAGATGCCGAGTGCCTCGCCAGGCGTCGGCTCCGATACCCGGCCATCTGCTTCGGTCTTTCCCAGTGCCGCGCGGCAGACATCCCCTCCATGCCCCGTCAGGGCCAGATCGACCCCATACTGCCCGGCAAGCTCCAACACCGCACTGCGGTCCAAAAACGCGTCGGCAAGGTCCATTGCGGTATCGCAGCGCCCCGCTTTAATCAATATACGCGCCGCCCGCACAACGAGTTCGGGGCGAATTTCGGCGACCAGCTTGCGCAATCGCAGACGTGCGTTATCCTCGGTACCCAAGCAGGTAAAGCTCCGGTCTGCCGGATCAACGCCAAATATGGGATAATCGCGGACAAGATAGGACTGGTCAATCGCCGAAAGCCTAACACCGCAAGCCTCGAGCTCCGAAATATTGCCCTCACCCATTAGGACCATCAAGCATGCCACACTAAACAGGGCGTTGTTCTCGAGCGATGCCAGATCAACAAGTGCCGCACCGTAGATATTAACGATCTCGTTTTCGAGCATCTGGGCAACGTCTCCCTGCCCGTAGAGTCCCGACTGCATAGCCGAGACGAGCTCGGGCACGCCTTGCGTGAGCTGATAAAAGTCGAGCGATGTGCTGATCGAAAACGCCGATGCCCACGCCGAATACTCATAGGCATGCACCTTGAGCATCTGCGCATTGATCTTAACCGAATCGCCCAGCCCATGAATCAGCTGACGATTTGAAGGACGGCAGGAGATAAAGACCCCTACCCCCATAGCGCGCAGGCCGCGGATCCTGTCGATGAGGTCTTCGGTATCGTGCTGATCGAGGTTTGGCACATTATCAATCGCGATAAGAGAGTGCGGTTTGTCTTTGAGTTCTTCGGTAACCACCTCGAGCTGCATAAACACCTCGCGCCCAGTGGCGCGATCGGCCTCGATAATCCGCACGGGACCTCGCGTCGGATCGCTTTTAACCTCTTGGGTATACTGCAGCAGCACCGAGGTTTTCCCAAAGCCATCAGGCGCGTAGAGGACTACGATGCCGGCCTTTCGGCCCTTGGCGATAAGCTCATTCAGCAGACGCTCGCGTCGCACCATATAGCCTCCGCCCAGCGGCATCAGTTCGAGGTCGTCTATACTATCCAAATCGTTTACCATGCCTGCTCCTCTACTCGACCGTATGGACACCGTAACCGCAAGACCATACAAGCCGCACCATGAATAGAGCGGCCTTGTGTTTTAAGTTGTCTATCGGTACGCAAGCGGCAAGTTTTAGTACAGCGAGGGCCGATTGTTATTAATCCCCCGACTAATCGGTCTTTGAGCAGGTAAATGTACTTGTCGGCTTGTCCCATCCCAGTGGCAGTGTAACTCATATGAGCATGGTTCACCCATGTCATTCAACTCGCCTAGCACCCGCTACCGTCTGCGACCTTTTAGTGGCATTTTTGCATAGAATCTGGTATGGAATGAATCAAGCTGTTGGGTATCCGTCATCCGTCAAGGCTTGCGGCAAGATTTTGGTCAAGCATACGACAAGGACAGCAAAAGGCCCCCGCAAAGCGGAGGCCTTCGGCAAAGCTATGTCGAGATGACGGGCGCGCGCTACTCGCAGAGCGAAAGGGCGGCCTCGTCGGCGACTACGACGCAGTTGGTGTGCAGCTGCAGGATCGAAGCCGGGCACTCGGGCGTAACCGGGCCATAGCACATGTCGCGCACAGCCTGAGCCTTGGCCTCGCCGTTGGCGACGACCAGAATCATGCGGGCATACATGATGGTCTGGGTGCCCATGGTGTAGGCCTGACGGGGCACATCGTCGATGCTGTCGAACAGGCGGCTGTTGGCCTGGATGGTGCTCTCGGTCAGGTCGACGCAGTGCGTACCCTTGGAGAAGTGGTCGTCGGGCTCGTTGAAGCCGATGTGACCGTTGTTGCCAATGCCGAGCAGCTGCAGATCCGGGTAACCGGCGGCAGCGACGATCTTGTCGTACTCGGAGCAGGCAGCGGCGGCGTCGGGGTTAGAACCGTCGGGCACATGCGTGTTGTTCAGATCGATGTTGATGTGATCGAAGAAGTTCTCACGCATAAAATAGTGATAGCTCTGGGGATCGTCATGCGAAAGGCCACGAT
>DBFCNY010000100.1:0-3227 GCA_048298285.1 Collinsella sp. | reverse complement strand
GGCGTTGCCGCCAACATCCTGCCTGCCATGGGCTTCGCCATGCTCGGCCGCCTGGTGCTCACCAAGCAGCTCGTGCCCTTCTACTTCCTGGGCTTCCTGCTGTGCTCCTACGCCAACGTGCCCGTCCTGGGCGTCGCCCTGATCGCCATCATCATCGGCATCGACAAGTTCGACCTGCTCGGCCTGGGCGGAGCCCAGCCCCAGCTCTCCGCGGAAGGGGATGAGGACGATGACTTCTAGTCCCGAGAACAAGATCACGCGCTCCGACCTCGTCAAGAGCGCCGTCAACGTCGGCGCCCTGGGCATGGAGTTCTCCTGGACCTACTACAAGCAGATGAACATCGCCTTCTGCCTGATGGTCGCCAACATGCTCAAGAAGATCTACGCCGGCCGCCCCGACGACTACGCCGAGGCCCTGCACCGCCACTGCGCGTTCTTCAACATCACCGTCCAGTTCGCCCCGTTCGTCGGCGGCATCGCGATGGCCATGGAGGAGAAGGTCGCCCGCGGCGAGATCGAGCCCGAGAGCGTCAACGACGTCAAGGCCGCCCTCATGGGCCCGCTGTCCGGCATCGGCGACTCCATCTTCCTGTCGACGCTGCGCGTGGTCGCCGCCGCGGTGGGCATCAGCCTGTGCCAGGCCGGCAACCCCTTCGGCCCCATCGCCTTCCTGCTCATCTACAACGTCCCCGGCTTCGCGCTGCGCGTCTGGGGCGCCGTCAAGGGCTACGAGCTGGGCGTGGGCTTCCTGGACGAGGCCCAGAGGACCGGCCTCATGCAGAAGATCATGACCTGCGTGGGCATCGTGGGCGTCATGGTCGTGGGCGCCATGTGCAAGGACATGTTCTGGGCCAGCATCCCGGTGGCCATCGGCTCGGGCGAGGACGCCCAGACCCTCCAGGACATCCTGGACGGCATCATGCCCGGCATGCTCGGCATGATCGCCTTCTGGCTGTACTACTGGCTGCTGTCCAAGAAGATCAACCCCATGGTGCTGATCGTGGCCACCATGGTCGTGGGCATCATCGGCGCGTTCTTCGGCGTGCTGGCGTAAGGGCCCGGCTGCATAGACTGTCATTGCAACCTGGTAAGGGGATGGAGCGGGCCTATGCCCTCCATCCCCTTACTTGTATAGAGGGAGTTCGTATGTTCGCGAAGGATCGCGAAGCAATGCGCCTGACGCCGGCAGAGGTCAGGCTGATTCTTATTGAGTCCCTGCAATGGTGCGCCAACAACGCGGTGTACTTTTTAGGGCTTATCGGCGCGGCGACGTATGATTTGGCTGGCACGGCCTTTTTGGTTGCTGCCATTACGCTCGTACGCAATCTTATGACGTCGGCGGGCAATATGGTGTCGGGCTCGGTCATCGACCGCTTTGGACCGCGCCGGACGTCGTTTGTGACGTGCGTGATTACGGCGGTGCTATCGCTTGGCGTGGGGTTGGCGCCGTTGTCTGTCCCCGGGCTTGTGTTTGCCGCGTGCGTCTTGGGGCTTGCGGGCGGCTTTATCAACACCTGTACGCATGCGTTTCCGGGATACCTGGAGTCGACCACCGAGGGCCGTACCCGCGTGAACGGTCTCATGGTGTTCTACAGCAATATCGCCTATACCGCTGGCCCGCTGCTCGGTGGTGCCATCGTGAGCTGTTTTGCCACGCAATCGGTCTATCTGCTCATGGCGGGCATGATGGGTGTGGCGGCCGTGCTCTCCTTGGGCTGTCACGAGTGTGTTGCTCCCGCAAAAGGGGAGCAGCCGAAGGGCGGCATTCTGGGCGGCATGGCCGAGGGCGCGCGACTTACGTTTCGCGACCACGACCTGCGCCTTATCTTTATCTCGGGCTTTCTGGGCTTCTTTGCGTTTGGCGCGTTCGATTCGCTGGAGTCGTTGTTCTATCGCGATGTGCTCAACGTGGATATCGTCTGGCTGGGCTGGCTGTCCTCGGTCGTGGGCCTCACTTCCTCGGTGGGCGCGTTCATCCTGACCAAGCTTTCTGCCCGCCATGTCAACCTGCGATTGCTGCTCGGCGCGCTCATGGCCGTGGGCATTGGGTCCATGGTGTACGTGGGCACCGATATGCTGGGGGTCGCGATTATCGGTCAGGCGATTAACGGTCTGGCCTGGGGATTCCTGGAACCGCTGCAGATGATCTTGATTCAGGAGCGCGCTGACATCAAATACCTGGGGCGCATTACCGGCTTTGTGCGTTTTGGCCTGATGAGCGCCGGCGTGCTGCCGCTGCTGGCGGCTCCGTTTTTGGCGGAGGCTTTGGGTGTCCAGACGGTACTGTTTGGGGCATCGACCATTATTGCGCTGGTAGGAACGCTGTTCTTTGTCACACAAGGGAGGCGCCAGAGGCGTTAGCTATACATTCAATTCTAATTTAATACCACTCACCAGAGAATTTCGACCGTTCACCGAGGATTGGAGCAGATTGATAAGTGGTATTAAAAACACATTAGGTGTATGTCTATAATTGGTATCGAAAATAAACGCGATGTATAGAGTTGCGTGCAGGACAGAAAGGAAAAGCCATGAAGGAAACCGAGAAGATCGAGATCATGCACTTTAGCCAGGAGGGCTACGTCGAGGACGGCAAGGCGCTCTACGAGACCGGCAAGAAGATGACCGCGCTCGCAGACAAGGTCGCCGACGAGGGCTATGACGCCGTCTTCCTGATGGGCGTGGGCGGCACCTGGGATGAGCTCATGCAGCTCGAGTACCTCATGAACAAGTTCGGCGACCGCGACCTCGAGGTCTACCTGATCCACGCCGCCGAGTGGAACGTCTCCGGCCACAAGCGCATGACCGACAAGTCCGTCGTGCTCACCGCCTCCGAGTCCGGCACCACCCCCGAGGTCCTTGAGGCCGTCAAGAAGATGAAGGGCATGGGCGTGCGCGTCTACGCCATGACCAAGCCCGAGGGTCTCATCGGCCAGGCTGTCGGTGCCGAGAATTGCGTCAAGATGGCTTCCGATCATGGTAACGGTGGCTGCGAGATGGGCTACTACCTCGCCGACTGCTTCGGCCTGCGCCTGCTCAACCGTCGCGGTTGCTTCCCCAAGTTCGACCTGTTCATCGAGCAGACCAAGGACGTTTGGACCCACCTGGTCGATATCCGCAAGCGCTTCGAGCCGCGCGCCGAGGAGCTCGCCAAGAAGTACGCCCTGGCCCCCTACACCATGTTCATCGGCTCCGGCGCCCTGTGGGGCGAGACCATCCTGTTCTCG
>DBFCNY010000099.1:0-3516 GCA_048298285.1 Collinsella sp. | reverse complement strand
TGTTTCCACATCCCCCATGCCAACGGGCATCAAAACCCGCTTACATTCCGTAACACTCAGCCGCTTTGGCCTTAAGCGCATTGACTGACTCTTCGTAGCCCTCCGCCTTGACCTCCATTTGCTTGGAGACAGCATCGAGATACGGGTGAACGTCCCATGACTTCAGACGCTCGGCGATTATTGCCGCAATCGTCTGGAAGAGCACGAGATTGGGAATTGCACTGAGCAGCGGAGCCACCTGAGGCACCACAACCTCGTGAGCCCTACCCTTGGGATGGGCCGTGAGCAGCACCGTTTTTGCCGTAACGTTCGATAGCGCATCGGCGATATTCGCAAGACGCTCCGACCCCTGCGGATCGTCGACAATAAACACCAGGTAGCCTGGGGTTATCTGCATCTCGGGACCGTGGACGAACTCCTCGCCCTCGTGATGCATGGCAGGAATCTTGATGGTCTCGCTCAGTTTGAGCGCCGCCTCCTCGGCAACACCGTAGTTGGGGCCGTTGCCGACGACCATAGCGGGCGTGTGCTCAGAAAGCTCGAGCATGTGGTCTTGGACATATGCCTCGGCGGTCTTGCATATCACGGCATTAGCCTGGATAGCCTCGCGCAGGTCGTCAAGACGCTGGGCACCGCCCTTGGCGTCAATCGTTCCGCGCGCCTGACCGCCGTAAATACCAAAGAGCACCAGGTACTCAACGAGAACCTCGACGCCCAGAGTCACAAAGTCCACCGACTCGACGCCCACACCGTAGTCAAGAACGATGTCAGCGTGTTCCTTGATGGGTGCCTCGACGTTTGCCGTGAGCGCAACTGCAGCCATATCGTGTGTGCGCATGTAATCGAGCGCCGCAATCGTATTGGTCGAATAGCCACTCTGCGAGACGGCGATGTTAAGCGCATGCTGTGGATAGGTGTGTTCAAAATCGACGAAGGCCTCGGGCGTCACAACGGACACCTGCATCTGCAGCGCATCTTGCAGGTAATCGCGGGCGCAATCGGCGGCATGGCGCGACGAACCCGAAGCAACGATGCGCAGTGCGTCAAAAGAACCGGACTGGAAAATATCAACGAGCTGCGCTACCAGCTCAGACGAACGCTCGAGGTTCTCTCCCATACGCACATGGGCAAGCTGAACGTAATCGAGCATCTTCATCGTCTCACCTCGTAACAAATCATTAGTATTTGATACCAATCACAGTTACAGGTTACGGCTTTTTGATACCTCTTTGTCGATTAATTTATCCCCATCGGCGAACGGTCGATTTTGAGCCCTGTAAGGTTGTATATACAGCTGACCCAACGATCAAAACTGGTTAGTTTCCCAGCCGTTATTCACAAAATACCAGCTAGTACGTATAGGTGTAGCCGCCCGTATCGCCACGATTGAAGGACTTTACATACTCGATAGCCTGACCGCTCGCGTCATAGCTCACGCATTCCAAAAGCAAAACAAGATCGCCCTGTTCCAGTCCAAGGAGGCCGGCATCTCGTGCGCCCAGCGCTTCGATATCGAGCTTTTCCTGTGCCATGACTGGCTTTCGGCCCAGCATCTCATAGGTCTCGTACAAACTGAAGACCGACACGTCAATATCTTCGATGGTTGGGAACAGCAGGCAGGGAATCAGCGCCGTCTCAATCGATACGGGGCTACCGTTTATGCAGTTCAGGCGTCGAACGGAATAGAGCAGGTCGTCCTCGGCGATGCCAAACAGGTCGGCGTAATATGGCCCCGCATAACGCTTGGAACGCGCGAGAATACGGACGGACGGCTCGCCGCCCGAAGCACGGACCGATTCACGGAAACCGACCGTGCGTTCAAAAAAGCAGGTACTTTCTGCGCCACAAAGGCACCTTTTCCCCGAACACGGCGAATCTGCCCGCGCCGAACCAGCTCATCGACAGCGCTTCGGATGGTCAAGCGTGTCGTACCAAATTCCTCGGCAAGGTCTTTTTCGGACGGAATCATGGAACCCGTGGGATATACACCGCGCTCGATACGCTCCTCGACGCGGCGTCGAATGCGCATATAAACCGGGGTGGCATCTACTGTTTCAGCCATTGTTCACCTGCCACGCTCCTCATGCCGTTCTTTTCGCCGTTATCGGCAAAGCGGAACTTTGTGGGCAAAATCACCGATTTGCAATGCTCCACAAAACGCATATCCTTATCAAATTCGATCGAGCTCTCATAGAACACCGGCGTTCCCTCTTCTTGCTGGAGCAGCTCGGCCTCTTCGGCGTTCAAACGCGAGATGGAGATATGCTCACGTCCATGCTCAACGCGCACGCCACCTTCTTTGAGCAAGACATCGTAAAGGCTCTCGCACTCAAAATCGTGCTCGGTAAGCGATGGGCACAGGAACAGGTTAACGTGAGCCGTCTCGATTGACGCCGGCTCGCCCTCAATAAGTCGAACGCGCTGCATGCGGAGCAAGGGAGCGCCTACAGCCACCCCAAGCTTGTCGGCAAGCGCCTCATCCGCCTCGATGGTCCCGGTGGAAACCAGACGAGAAGAGGGGTGCAGGCCGGCAGTCCGCACAGCATCGGAAAAGTTATACGTTTCCTGGAAGATATTCAGCGGCTTGGGAGGACACACATACGTGCCCGATCCGCGACGGCTCTCGAGCGTTCCACACGAGATAAGCCGCGTGATACCGGCACGCAACGCCGTACGCGAAACGCCAATCTCTTCGCACAGCACGCGCTCGGCCGGCAGGCGATCGCCGCCGGCAAGCTGATGGTGCTGGATATACCAAAGAATTCCCTCAACAGCACGATCTTTGGGGGGAATTGCATAAGATTCGCCTGCCATTGCACAGACTCCTCATTCAGACACGTATGCCGCCAAAATTAGGTCAGCCCTCCCATGGCATCAAATTCGGCCTTGATCTTCTCGGCGACATTCCGATACGACTTATATAGACTTGAATCGCGTTTGACTTCGTCGGTCATAACGGGAATCTCTAATTTGGAAACCTCATCTTTTCCCGTCTGAACCGCCACAACAACGCCCATACCAAGACACATATTACGCTTGGCAGCGTTTATTTTCGCCGCCTTGGCAGGATTTGCCAGGATACGCTGGGCAAATTCCTGTTTAGAGACCGCTTCTTCGGCCTCCGGATCGCCCGCCTCGGCCACTTCGCACTGCAACACGTCCGCATAGTCAAAAATCTTCGGCTCGCCGCCGCGCTGATGTACGGCCCACTTGCGATGCGTGGCATCCTGGTAGATAGCCGGCAAAAACGTAAACCGCGGCGGGTCCAAAATCGTATCCGTGATGGTAAACACATCGGGATCAAAGGCATCCTGCGGGTTTTTCTTCTTGAACAGCCCCATATCAGCCTCCCGTACTAGCATTAAACAACTCAAGCTGAATATAGCACCAATTTCAAGCCACTGCTTTATCGCATCGGCGCGCGGCGTCTATGGCTCGCCCAGCGGAAGAGTTCACGGACGAGGGCCGGGGTGCCTGCCTTGTTTTGAGAAGTGGGCTCCGCGAACTTCTCAAAAC
>DBFCNY010000098.1:0-5334 GCA_048298285.1 Collinsella sp. | reverse complement strand
TAGAGACAATAAGAAAGGAATCTGCATGTCTGAGTTTGCTGCCGGTCCTGCCGGTCGTATCGAACGTGTCCGTGCCCTGATGGTCGAGCGCGGCTATGACGCTATCGTGGTACGCGACGAGGCCAATCTTCGTTGGCTCACGGGCGTGAAGGGCGTCTTCGACTACACCTTCGAGTTCCCGCACGCGGCGTTTATTACGGCCGACCAGTGCCTGTTCCATACCGACTCGCGCTACCTCAACAGCTTTGAGGAGAACACGCCCGCCGGCAGCCCCTGGTTCTACGACATGGACGAGGGCACCATCCCCGGTTGGGTCGCCGGCAAGATCGCGGCCAACAAGTGCCGCGTCTGCGCTGTCGAGGACGACATGCAGATCAACTTCTACCAGGGTATTCAGCGTGGTCTGGAGGATCGTTCCGTCGCCTGCATGTTGCCGCTGATGCATGACGACATCCGCAAGATGCGCGCCATCAAGGACGCCGAGGAGATCGAGCTCATGCGCCACGCGCAGTCGATCACCGATGCCGCCTTCCAGCATATGCTCGGCTTTATTAAGCCCGGCATGACCGAGAAGCAGGTTCGCAACGAGCTCGAGAACTTTATGTTCGCCAACGGTGCTGACAGCCTTGCCTTCGGCTCCATCGTGGCGAGCGGCCCCAACACCGCCAACCCGCATGCCGTCCCGAGCGACCGCGTGATCGAGAAGGGCGACTTTGTCCTCATGGATTACGGCGCGGGCTACTGCGATTATCGCTCCGACATGACACGCACTGTCGTGATGGGCGAGCCTACCCAGGAGCAGCTCGACCTGTACGCGCTCGTGCGCCGTACGCACGAGGAGTGCGTCGCCGCCATCCATCCGGGCGTTGAGGGCAACGACATCTTCAAGCTCTCCAAGAAGATCATCGGCGATGCCGGCTATGGCGATTACTATAACCATGGCTTGGGTCACGGCGTGGGCATCGACATCCATGAGCTGCCCAACTTTAACCGCAGCAAGAATATCATCGAGGTCGGCTCGGTTATCACCATGGAGCCCGGCGTCTACCTGCCCGGCGTGGGCGGCGTGCGCCTGGAGGACTACGGCGTGGTCACCGAGAACGGCTATGAGCCCTTCACCAAGACCCCGCACGACCTGCACGTTATCGACTGCTAGTTTACTTCAGTAGATAGTTTGGGGCGGGGCGTCCGGATTGATTCGGACGCCCCGCGTTCTCTTTTTATGCGCTCGCCGCAGGCGCCGTCTGCAAGTGTATAATTTCTGTCGTATGTAATTTGGACGCTTGTGCGTTCTGCCCATAACAAGAAAGGTCGCTATGCCTACCATTTCCACCGCCGACTTCAAGAACGGCCTCGGTCTCCGCATCAAGGACAAGGTCTACACCATCGTCGAGTTCCAGCATGTCAAGCCGGGCAAGGGCGGCGCGTTTGTGCGCTACAAGACCCGCGACATCAAGAGCGGCCGCGTCGTCGAGAACACCTGCAACGCCGGCACCAAGTTCGAGAGCGTCATGCTCACCACCCGTGAGTTCCAGTACCTCTACAACGATGGCACCGACTACATCTTCATGGACAACGAGTCCTATGAGCAGGTTCCCGTTCCCGAGGACATGGTGGGCGAGAACTCCAAGTGGCTGCGCGAGAACGACATCTGCCAGCTGCTCTTCGCCGACGATGAGCTCATGGGCGTGACCCCGCCGATGTTCATCGAGACCACCATCGTCCAGACCGACCCGGGCTTTAAGGGCGACACCGTCCAGGGTTCCACCAAGCCGGCCACGATCGACACCGGCGCTGTCATCCAGGTCCCCATGTACCTCAACGAGGGCGAGGTCATCAAGGTTGACACCCGCGACGGCAAGTTCGTCTCCCGCGTCTAGCAACCAACTCTTCTAGGAGGACTCATGCCCCAGGAAATCAAGATTGACGGCATCGGGATTTCGCCCGATGTTCTGACCGCCATCGTCTCGCGCGCCGTGTCCGATGTCGAGGGCATCGCCTCCGTTGGCGTCAAGGACCTTGCCACCAACCTTGTCTCCATGATGCTCTCGTCCAAGGCCCCGGCTTCTGAGCCGGCGGTCGAGGCCGAGGTCGTCGGCGACAAGCTCGCACTCACCGTGCGCGTCGTGGTGTTCTTTGGCTATCCGTTCAAGAAACTCGCCGAGGCCGTTCGCGCTGCCGTGGTCGCCGCCATCGATGCCCAGGTTGGCGTTGAGGTCGAGCGCGTTGACGTTTGCATCGACGGCCTCGTTTTCCCCAAGGAGTAACCTTTGAGCCTTAAGGTTTATCGCGGGCGTACGCTTGCCCGCAGTCAGGCGCTGCAGCTGCTGTTCCAGGCCGAGGCCACGGACAGCCCGCTCGAGCGCGTCCTCGAGGGTGATTTCCTGATCTCGAAGGGTCCCCTCGATCCCTATGCTCTGGAGCTGTGCCGAGGTGCCTACGAGCATATCGACCGCATCGACTGTGCTCTGCGCTCCATTGCCAAGAACTGGGATCTTATGCGCATGCCCGGCGCCGACCGCAACCTGCTGCGTATCGCCGTTTACGAGATGCGTTTCCTCACCGACGAGGAGGTCTCGGACGCCATCGTGATCAACGAGGCCGTTGAGCTTGCCAAGGCCTATGGCACCGACCAGTCCGCGTCGTTCGTCAACGGCGTGCTGGGTAAGATCGCTCGCAGCGAGGAGCTGCCGGGCGAGGACCTATACCAGGAGCTGCTGGCCGAGGATCGCGCTCGCGAGGAGGCACAGGCTGCCGAGGCTGCCGCAAAGGTTGCGGTTGCTCAGGCCGAGGCCGGCGTTCTCGACGAGGACGCTGAGGTCGCCGAGGCCGAGACCGGTACCGTCGAGGAGTAGCCATGCCAGAGGGTTCCGTCCGCAACTTCGACGAGATTTCGGACCGCTTGGACCAGATCATAGCTACCGTTCGCTCTAAGGATACGTCCTTGGAGCGTTCGCTCGATCTGTTTGACGAGGCGATTGAGCTGGGCTCCCGTGCGGTCGACATGGTCGACAAGTTTGAGCTGACGCCGCGTGAGGCCGACAAGCTCGAACAGGAATACGATGAGGATGCGGCAAACGAATCCCAGGATAGCTAGGCCGCATCTCCGGATACGAATGGTTGATGGCATTCATGAAACGCGTGCGTCTTGATGACGAACTGATTTCACAGGGCATCTGCGCCGATCGCGCGGATGCCCTTCGCACTCTTATGGCCGGCTTGGTCTCGAGTGGCGGTGAGCGCTTGACTTCGCCGGGCCTTAAGGTGATCCCGGGGCTGCCGCTGCATGTGAAGGGGCGCATTCCCTATGTTGGCCGCGGCGGTCTTAAGCTCGAAGGCGCGCTTGATGCGTTTGGCATCAATCCGACGGGCCTTGCCTGTCTGGATGTGGGCTGCTCTACCGGCGGCTTTACCGATTGTCTGCTCAAGCGCGGAGCTGCGACCGTTGTCTCGGTGGACGTGGGTCGCGCCCAGTTCGATTGGTCGTTGCGCCAGGACGATCGCGTGACGCTGCATGAGCGCACAAACGTGACGCAGCTGCCTGAGCTTGGCTATGCCGGCACTATCGACCTGGCTGTGTGTGATGTCTCGTTTACCAGCATCGCGAACATTATCGATGCGGTACTGGCGTGCCTGGCGCCTACGGGTGCATTCTGCACGCTCGTAAAGCCGCAGTTTGAGGCTCCGGCGGCGCTGGTGGGCGAGGGCGGCATTGTGACCGATTCCGCCGTGCGCCGCGATACACTCGTGGCGGCGGTTGAACTCTTTGCTGCCAAGGGCCTGTTCCCGGTCGATGTGTGCGTGTCGCCCATTCATGGTGCCAAGGGCAACGTTGAGTTTTTCCTGTACGGCACGAGATTTGACCCCGGCGATCGCTCGCAAGACGAGCTGCAATCCCAGGTATCGGTTATGAGCGAGAAAGCTGCAACGCTATGAAGGTCTTTCTGGTTCCCAATTACTACAAGCAAGAGGCGGTCGAGAGCGGCCTGATGCTCGAGCTTTGGCTGACGCGCCAGGGCTATGAGGTCGCATGGGCTGCCGACCAGCGATCGAAGATTCAAAGCACGCCTGATATTGACGGCTCCGATCTGGTCATTACGCTCGGCGGCGACGGCACGTTGCTGCGCGCTGCCCGCATCCTCAACCATCGTGAGATTCCTATCCTCGGTCTTTCCTATGGTCACCTGGGTTTTTTAACTGCTGCGAGTCCCGAGGAGCGCGACATTCTGCAGGTCGTGAGCGACGCCCTGTCCGGCGAGCTGCATGTGAGCCGTCGCGCTACCATCGCCGCGGATATCGTGTCCGTGCGCGAAGATGGTACGAAGGATGTTGTGCGCACCTTCGCCCTCAACGACATGGCGCTTACGCGCGGCCCCCTGTCCGATATGGTCGAGTTTGACATCACGGTGTCCGGTCACCATATCGACCGCCTACGCGGTGACGGTGTCGTCGTTTCGACGGCGACTGGTTCTACGGGTTACGCGCTCAGCGCCGGTGGCCCCATCGTGAGCCCTGACTATACGGGCATGGTCTGCGTACCCATTGCGCCGCACACCATTCAAGCTCGCGCTTTCTTGACTTCGCCGAGCGATGTCGTCGAAATCTTTATGTCTGATGACCGTCCGAGCGTTCCGGCGATCGCTATCGATGGACAGTTTATTACCTGCGACGGCACGGTCGAGAGCGTGGCCGTGCGCCGAGGCCCCGGCGATGTGCTGCTGCTCGACTACGGCCCCGAGAGTTTTTACAACTCGGTGAGCCGCGTATTCTACGGAGTGCGTCATGATCGATGAGCTGCAGGTTTCCAACATTGCACTCATTCGCGAGGCGACGTTGGTTCCGAGCGCGGGCCTAACGGTTCTGACTGGAGAAACCGGCGCCGGTAAGACCGCGCTGCTCTCGGCCCTCAAGCTTATTTTGGGCGAGCGTGCGGATTCTTCGACGGTGCGCGAGGGCGAGGCGCTTGCTAGCGTTGAGGCGCGGCTGTTCGACGGTCCACACGACACGGAGGGTTTCACGGTCCAGCGTAGCCTTTCTGCCGAGGGCCGCAGCCGCGTGAAGATTGACGGCCGCATCGCCAGCGTGCGCGAGCTTTCGGAGCGCGTTGGCGTGATGATGGATCTGTGCGGCCAGCACGAGCACCAGCGCTTGCTCGATCCGGCGCATCACGTTGCGATGGTCGATGCGTGGGCGGGACGTTCTGCGCTCGAGGCGCTCGAGCACTACCGTGCTTGCTTTAAAGCCTCGCGCGCGGCTGCCAAGGAGGTTCGTCGCGTCGAGGAGGCCTCGCGTGCGCAGGGGAGTCGTGTCGAGGAGGCACGCTTCGCCCTGGAG
>DBFCNY010000097.1:0-6064 GCA_048298285.1 Collinsella sp. | reverse complement strand
GAGCGTCCTCCTCGAGCACCTCGATCAGCACGTCGGCCGAGAAGATGTAGATGCCCATGGACGCGAGATTCGAATCGGGCTTATCGGGCTTCTCGGTGAACTTGGTGATGCGGCCGTCCTCGGGGTCGGTGGTCAGGATGCCAAAGCGGCTGGCCTCCTCCCACGGCACGGGCATAACGCTTACCGTGAGGTCGGCGTTGTTCTCAATGTGCGTCTTGAGCATCTTGCGGTAGTCCATGCGATACAGGTGATCGCCCGAAAGAATCAGGACGTACTTGGGGTCGTTGGCCTTGATGTAGTCGAGGTTCTGCGTAATGGCGTCGGCCGTGCCCGCATACCAGGCGCCGCCGGTCTGCGTCTCGTACGGCGGCAGGATCGACACGCCGCCGTCGCGGCTGTCAAGATCCCACGCCTCGCCGGAGCCCACATAGGCATGCAGCAGGTAGGGGCGATACTGCGTCAGAACACCCACCGTGTCGATGCCCGAGTTGGAGCAGTTGGAGAGCGAAAAGTCGATAATGCGGAACTTGCCACCAAAGCTAACCGCCGGCTTAGCGATCTTTTGGGTGAGTGCCCCCAATCGGCTGCCCTGTCCTCCTGCGAGGAGCATCGCGATGCATTCTTTCTTACTCATCGATTTCTCCTTCTGTCATCGATGTTCCTAAACCCATTAGCGACGGGCGCGGCGCTCG
Organism: Collinsella sp.; assembly: GCA_048298285.1. GTDB lineage: Bacteria > Actinomycetota > Coriobacteriia > Coriobacteriales > Coriobacteriaceae > Collinsella. Next base: position 5,372 of record DBFCNY010000097.1, on the reverse strand, counting down.
GTCGCGCCCGTCGAGTAATGCCGTGCTGGCAAAGGGGAGCTCGCGGCCTTTAAGCGTGCCAGATCTCGTCGCGGTACTCGCGAATGGTGCGGTCGCTCGAGAACCAGCCGCTCGAGGCGGTGTTGAGCAGGGCCTTGCGGTTCCAGGTCTCCTGGTCGCAGTAGCTGCCGGTGAGCTTTTCCCATGCATCCACGTAGCTGCGGAAGTCGGCCATGACCAGGTCGGGGTCGTTGTTGTTCATGAGCTCGTTGTAGATGCTCTCGAAGTTGCCCGAAAGACCCGCAAAGGTGTTGTCCTTGAGCTCGTCCATCACGCGGCCCAGACGCTCGCGGTCGCCGTTGAGGGTATCCCACGCAAAGTAGCTGTTCGATGCCCAGAGCTGCTCGACCTCGGGGGCGGTCAGGCCAAAGATGGCCTCGTTCTCGCGTCCGGCCAGGTCGGCGATCTCGATGTTGGCGCCGTCGAGGGTGCCCAGCGTAATGGCGCCGTTCATCATGAGCTTCATGTTGGACGTGCCCGAGGCCTCTTTGCCGGCCGTGGAAATCTGCTCCGAAATCTCGGCGGCGGGGTAGATGAGCTGGGCGTTGCTCACGCGGAAGTTGGGGATAAAACAGACCTTCATGACCTCGTTCACACGGGCGTCGTTGTTGATGACCTCGGCCACGGAGTTAATGAGGCGGATGGTCTCCTTGGCAAAGGTGTAGCTCGAGGCGGCCTTGCCGCTAAAGATGAAGGTCGTCGGCGTCACGTGGAAGTTGGGATCGGCGATGCGACGGTTGTAGATGTCCATCACCTTCATGATGTTCATGAGCTGGCGCTTGTAGGCGTGGAAGCGCTTCACCTGAACGTCGAAGACGGTGTTGGGGTCAATGACCAGACCGGTCTCGGCCTTAACGTAGGCGGCCAGGCGCTCCTTGTTGGCGCGCTTGGAGGCACCCACGGCCTTCAGGAACTCGGTGTCGTTCTGGAACTCCTTGAGCTTTTCCAGCTCAAAGGCGTCCCTAAGCCAGTTATCGCCAATAGCCTCGGTCACGAGCTTGGCATAGGTGGGGTTGGCCTCGGCAAAGAAGCGACGGTGCGAGATGCCGTTGGTCTTGTTGTTGAACTTTTCGGGCGTGAGGGCGTAGAAGTCCTTGAGCACGATGTTCTTGATGATGTCGGAGTGGATCTTGGCCACGCCGTTGACGCTGTGGCTGCAGATCACGGACAGGTTGGCCATGCGAATCTCGCCGTCCCACAGGATAGCGGTCTGGCGCAGGCGCTCCTGCCAGCCCTCCTGCGTGGTGTCGAACGACTCGTGCCAACGACGGCTGATCTCGTCGATGATCTGGTACACGCGGGGGAGGAGCTTGGAGAACGTGCCGATGGGCCACTTCTCCAGAGCCTCGGGCAGGATGGTGTGGTTGGTGTAGCTCACGACCTGCGTCACGATGTTCCAGGCGTCATCCCACTCGAGCTTCTTCTCGTCGATGAGGATACGCATGAGCTCAGGGCCGCACATGGCGGGGTGCGTGTCGTTGGTGTGGATGGCCACAAACTGCGGCAGCAGCTCCCAGTTCTCGCCGTGCTCCTTCTCAAAGGTGTCGAGCAGGCTGTAGATGCCGGCCGAGACAAACAGGTACTCCTGCTTCAAGCGCAGCAGGCGGCCGTGCTCACCGGCGTCGTTGGGGTAGAGGATGGCGCTGATGGCCTCGGCCTCGGCGCGCTCAGCATCGGCCAGGGCATAGTCGCCGCGGTTGAAGGCCTCCAGATCGAAGTGCTCCTCGACCGGCTCGGCGGCCCAGACGCGCAGCTTGTTGACGGTCTCGCCGGCATAGCCCACAACGGGGATGTCATAAGGGACGGCCAGGATGTCCTGCGTGTCCACCGTGCGGTAGAACGTGCGGCCGTTCTCCTCAAAGCCCTCAACATGGCCGCCAAACTTAATGGTCACGGCCTTGTCCTGACGACGGACCTCCCAGGGATAGCCGTGGGTGAGCCACTCATCGGTGGCCTCGACCTGACTGCCGTTGACGATCTCCTGCTTAAACAGGCCGTAACGGTAGCGCATGCCGTTGCCGTAGCCGGCAATGCCCTCGGCTGCCATGGAATCCAGGAAGCATGCGGCCAGACGGCCCAGACCACCGTTGCCAAGCGCCGGATCGGACTCCTGATTCTCGATGACGGACAGATCAAAGCCCATGTCGTCGAGCGCCTCGGCGACCATGTCGCGCACGCCAAAGTTGAGCAGGTAGTTGTCGAGCAGGCGGCCGATCAAAAACTCAATCGAGAAGTAGTACACGCGCTTCTTGCCCTCGGCGGTGACGCGGGCGTCACTCTTGGTGGCAACGGTGCGTGCCTTCTCGGCCACGAGCTTGGCCAGGGCGTTAAAGCGGTCGAGGTCGCTGGCAGCCTCGACGCTCTTGCCGCTGATGCTCATGACGGCATCGCGATAGAGCTCGGTAAACTCCTGCTTGTTATCGAAGATCTTATTCATACGTTCCTTTCCCCCGGGGATGTTTCTCCCGGAACGGTTATGACTTGTATCCTACGCCCCCGCGGGGCGGGTAATTACAGCTGTAACGCTTTTGTTACGCATCCTTGGCAGATGGCTTAACAGCAGCTGCCTTGGCCCTGGTAGCGGCCTTTTTGGTAGTCGGCTTCTTGGCCGAGGTAGCCTTAGCAGCGGGCTTTGCGGCGGTCTTGGCCTTGGCCTTGGTCGTCGTGGCCTTTGTCTTGGCAGGAGCCTTCTTGGCGGCTGCAGGCTTGGGCTTTACCGAGGACGAACGCTTGCGCGTCGCCTTCTTGGGCTCCTCAACCACGGGCGGCTTATAGCTGCTGGGGCCGCGGCGCTTAAGCACCACGCCGGCCAGGCCGGGCACCTTGATCTCGATGGAATCCATCTGCCCGTTCCAGGGATAGGGCTCGCTTGAGCAGGTGTAGGGTTCCTCGCCGGCATAGCCGCTGCCGCCAAACTCGGGACGGTCGGAATCGAAGATGACCTCCCAGTCACCCTCGCGCGGCACGCCCACACGGAAGCTCTCGTAGCTCGCCGGGTCAAAGTTGATCAGGATCACCAGGTCGTCGTCAATGTCCTCGCCCTGACGGACAAAGCTCACGATGGACTGCTTGGAGTTGTCCGCGTCGATCCAGGTAAAGCCATCGTCGGTGTAGCCGCGCTCGTACAGGGCGGGCTCGGCGGTATACAGGTGGTTAAGCGCCTTGATGAACGCCTGATGATAACGGTGGGTCTCGTACTCCTCGGTCAGGAACCACTGAATGGACTCGTAGTAGCGCCATTCAATAAACTGGCCGATCTCGTTGCCCATAAAGTTGAGCTTGGCACCGGGGTGCGTCATCTGGTAGAAGGCCAGCGTGCGCAGACCGGCAAACTGGCGCCACCAGTCGCCCGGCATACGGCCGATCAGCGAGCACTTGCCGTGCACGACTTCGTCGTGGCTCAGCGGACAGATAAAGTTCTCGGTAAAGGCATACATGATGGAGAACGTGAGCAGGCCGTGGTTGCCGGGGCGCCACGGAAAATCGGTCTGCATGTAGTGCAGGGTGTCGTTCATCCAGCCCATGTCCCACTTGTAGTGGAAACCCAGACCGCCGTCCTGCGGCGGGTAGGTCACGAGCGGCCACGCGGTGGACTCCTCGGCCATCATCATCACGTCGGGGTAGTACGCCTCCACAGCGCAGTTGACCTGACGGATAAACGCGCTGGCGTCCAGGTCCTCCTCGGTACCGTACTTGTTGAACTTCTTTTGGCCGGGATCGTCGATGCCAAAGTTGAGGTACAGCATGCTGGACACGCCGTCCATGCGAATGCCGTCCACGTGGAAGTTCTCGAGCCAGTACAGCACGTTGGAGACCAGGAACGAGCGGACCTCGCCGCGGGCGAAGTCGAACTTATGCGTGCCCCAGTTGGGGTGAATCTCGTGCTCAAACAGCATGTGGCCGTTAAAGGTGGCAAGGCCGTGGGAGTCGGCGCAAAAACCGCCGGGCACCCAGTCCATGATCACGCCGATGCCCGCTTCGTGGCACGCATCGATAAAGTGCATGAGCTGCTGCGGATTGCCGTAGCGCGACGTGGCGGCATAGTAGCCGGTCGTCTGGTAGCCCCAGGAGCCATCGAAGGGATGCTCCATGAGCGGCATGACCTCGATATGCGTGTAACCCATGTCGCGCACGTAGTCCACGAGCTCCACCGACAGGTCGTCGTAGGTGTAGAACTCGCCGCGCTGCGCTGGGAAGGGATCCATGGGACCGGGGTAGTTGCCGTACTCGTCCGGCTCGCCCTGTGGCGCGTCGCCGTGGCGCTTCCACGAGCCAATATGCACCTCGTAGATGTTAAGGGGCTGCGACATGTGGTTATGGCCGGCACGGCGCTTTAGCCATGCGGCGTCGTTCCACTTGTAGCCGTCGAGCGTCCACAGCACGCTTGCCGTACCCGGAGGGCACTCTGCCTTAAAGGCGTACGGATCGGCCTTGTAGAGCTTTTCGCCCTCGTTGGTCTCGATGAGGTACTTATAGAGCTGGCCCTGCTCGGCGCCAGGAATAAAGCCTTCCCAGATAGCGCTCGTATGCACGGGCACCAGCGGGTTGGCTTCCTCGTCCCAGTCGTTAAATTCGCCAATGACGTGGACGCTCTTTACGTCGGGCGCCCAAACGCAAAAACGCCAGCCGCGCGTACGCTGCTGCGTATCGGGGTGCGCGCCCATCTTTTCCCAGCTGCGCTCCCACGTACCGATGCCAAACAGATAGACATCGTCCTTGGTGAGCTCCGGTGCGTGCGGAGCCGGCTTGCGGGTAGCGGGCTTTTTGGTTGCTGGCTTTAGCTTTGTATCGCTCACGTTTGATCCCATCATGACGCGGCAGCGTGTTGCCTTGGTGACTAAATGCGAAAGGTCCAGGGCTGCACGAATCGAAGGGACGGCGATAGTTCTATGATTCGTTCCACCTCGCGTGCTCGGTGGAACTTTCGGCAGAAACTACGATAACACCTGTACGTTAGTTTTATGAACGAAAGTGGATTTGCGGTGGCTTTTAATCGGTGAGCGCCATGTTTATACCACTGGCAGATTTGCGATGGTAAAACTCTTGACAGTTTTACCAAATAGGGTTTCAAGATTGTTAGTTTGACGTTTGGTAAAACGTTTTTAGCAGGATGTTTACCATTTGACATTGAAAGGTTCGTTTATGTCCCAGACCGCCGCTCCCAAGGTTGCTTTTATTTTCGATTGCGATGGCACGTTGGTTAACAGCACCCCCGTCTGGGGCTATGCGCAGCTCGAGTTATTGCGCCGTCATGGCATTGATGGAACGGTCGACGATTTTGCCCAGTTTGAACATCTTTCGCTGGAGGACGAGTGCCAGGCCTACCACGACAC
>DBFCNY010000096.1:0-1509 GCA_048298285.1 Collinsella sp. | reverse complement strand
CGCCCATACCGTGGTATCGGCGGATAGCGCCTGGACCGATGCGCCCCACACGATTTTCGCCGCCAACGCTCATGGCAAGGCGCGCTTTTCGCCGCATACGTTCGTATGCCAGCCCAGATGCAACGTCATACATACGGGCCATCATAGCTGTGCCGTCGTTTCCAAGGAGCAGGGAATAGTTTTTCGCGTGCGCATCCGGTGCGCCGATAATGGCGTTGAAGAACAGTATCTGCGTAAACAGATACAGGTTAAGTTGATGGTGGCTCGTATTTACGAGGAGCTCTTGAATGTCGCGTGTGGTCGGGCCGCCGTCTGCCGTGTACTTTTGGGCGGGCATCACCCCAAGTGCCTGACAGAGGTCTTCTTGATGTAGACGCCTGATTGTCCCGTCTTTGACTTTCATGCGGTCATAGCGCTCAACAATGAGGGCGGGTTCGTCCTCAAACATACGATATTCGACGTTTGCCGTTGCGATACCGGCGCGCTGGGCGCTTTTCATGCAGACAAACTCATTGAGAGCCTCGAGTTTAAATCCGATAACGCCATTTTTGAAAATATGCGTCGTGGGCGAGGAGCCCATGCATTCGCACCAGCGGCCGTTTATGAACGCGAGCGCGAACTTGCCCTGGTTGCCTCCAAGTGACCAACTTTCATCTAGACCCATCCACGATGCATCGCGGTCATCTCTGATCGACTTGAGACGAAGAGCAATTTCGTGGTTGTCTATAGGGCGGTATTCGCCAGCGCGATGCAGGACGGCGTCGGTATCTTCTTCGGCACAAAACTGCACGCCGCCCGGACAGTCGAGTCCGATATGGCTGAGCAACGCAACGGGATTGTTGGGCCTAACGTCGAATTCGGCGGCAATCGCTTTTCGTTGGTCCTCGCTGTCGGGTAGAAGGCCAAACAGGTACGGATTCATGACCTGTTGTCCGTATGTGCGATTCGATACGGGTATGTTGGTCGATAGGGCTGGCCCGTCATAGTCATGATCGTAGGTAAAGCTGATAAGACCGTTCTCATCTTGCGTGAGCGTTCCAGCAGGCACGCCGCAAATAATGGTCCGAAGTGATGTTCTGGCCATTGGCTATTTCCCTTCGGGCATGGTTTGGCTAGATGCGTTTGTGGCAGTCGAGACTCCGAGATTGGACATGGCGAAATCGGCGAAGACCTCGTCGTAGAGTGCGGATGTAAAGGGGGCATCTGCAAGAGCCGGAATGGTTGTGCTGCGACGGTTGCGATGATGAAGACGTTGGGCGTGATGGCGTCTGGAGGTGCTGCAAGGTTGATCAGCATGCGGGGCGTCGACTGGTTGCTCATTTTTCGTTTCGCCTATATCCCCTTGAGCGGCGAGCGCCAGTCCAAGAGCACCGAAAACTGCCAGCAGCTTGTCGAGCCGAATGCCCGTGGCATCTCCCAGCTCGAGCGATGCGAGCAGGCGTTCCGAAACACCGGCTTTTTTAGCGAGGGCAGCACGGGTGATCCCCTGCGCCTCGCGCGCCTGACGCA
>DBFCNY010000095.1:0-21758 GCA_048298285.1 Collinsella sp. | reverse complement strand
CGCGGCAGCAGCGGAATATAGGAGGAAACCCTGTCTCCGTTCTCGGTTATATATGCCCGATCGACCTCCGCGCTCGCATAGGTATAAAACGCCTTACGCGCCGCAGACTCGGCCTTCATCTCGACACTCGAGCCTTGGGGCTTCTCATTTGTCAGACGCCAATGGTAGTAGTCCTTCGCGCGATCAAGGGCAACTTGAGGCTCCCACGTAACGCTCGATGAGTAATGCGGATTTTGAGCACCAGAGAGATCCGTTAGGCTTTTTGCGCGCTCCCACATACACGAACAGCTGCCGACCGAACCTTTATCCGATCCACCGCAATCCGCTAGCCAGGCGCGCTCTTTGGCCTTCGCCGTCTCCTCCGATGCTTTTTGCAGCTCCTCGGCCGCGCGCTCCAGATCTTCCGATGCATCTTTAATGGCATCGGTCGAGATTTCGGATCCTTCGAGCGCAACAAAATCCGACTCGGATGTCCTGGGCACGGCAAGCGCCGTACCGGTATAGGTCACGCCGTCGGTATCCTGCGCCGATACTGCCTGCATGGCACGCGCGGCAACCAGGTACGGCAAGGCGGTCTCGATCTTTTGCAGGCCCTTTGCCGCGCTTTTGGCAAACTTGTTGCGTGTTTTAATGATCTGGGTCCCCGTGTCGATGATATCGCTGCCGACAACCTCGGCGCCCGGAATGAGGATGGCGACCAAGCCGGTGCCGATCGTGGCAAACCCCGCCAGACCCAAACTCAAAATGCTCGCATCCACCACCGTGGCGGCCGTGTGATAGGACGACACCACGTTGGCGCCCGCCAGCGCACCGCTATCGGCCGCCACCTGGGTGTCTCCGGCGCGCGACATGCTCCATATCGCCGCGGTCGACGAAAACAGCAGCGTAAGCACCACCAGAATGACAACCGCAGAGGAGAGCGTGGTATAGGCACCGTCTTCGATAAACAAGTCGATACCGGCACGGCCCATAAAGCCGCCCCGCTTGCGGCGAGCGCCTGGTCGACGGCGGGCCGCAAACCCTTGCGTCGCTCGCAGTAGGCAGCGCCTAATTCCATGCAGCAATCCATGAATCATAATCTCCCTCCAGCCATTCGGGACGCGATCGATACGAGACGTCGACCTTGAGCTCGACATAGCCGCCCTCACCCGCGCTGCCCATGGCCTGCACAAATGCACCGATCACGGGCAGCGGCTTAACCTCGCCGGCAACAGACACGGACGAAACGCCGCCGGCACCGGCCCGCCCCAACTCGATATCCCACGACAGCGGCCCGCCGGCATGAAAGATCGAAACGTTGGGCACTGCGGCAAGCCGGCGGCGGGTGAACTCCTTAAGATCGTCGTCCTCCGCCGTCGTCGTGGTCATGAGCCGCGCGGTCTCGGCGGCGGCAGACTCCATGACCGCGCGCGTATAGAGCAGGCACACCGGCTGCAACGCGAGCAAGATAAGCGTCAAAAACGTCGGCAGTAAAAAGGCGGCCTCGACCGTAGACTGCGCCCGATCCTCGCACGCGATATCAATACAGAGCGATGTCCTTGGCACCCGTCGCGGCATCGATAACCGACGACGGGGCGACGCCATGAGACGCTGCCCGCTCGACCAGTGCCGCCAAGCGCCCATCGGTGCCAGCGCGCCAAAGCCCCGCAATCGCCAGCACAATCGATAACAGCGCCACGGTGACGATGGCGTATTCGACGGTCGACTGAGCAGATTCCTCACGCAGGACGTTATACATTTCACGACCCCTCCTTTGACTCCGTTGTTTGCGGAACCAGACGCACGGCACGCAGGCGGCACGAGGCATCGCCGGCATCTGCGGCAACCGTCACCATGTCGACCCAGCCGCGCCCATCGCGCACGATGGCGCCCCATACGTTGCCCCTAATATCGAGATAGCCGCTCAGGGCGAGCTGGGCCGTGGGCACCTCGCGGTAGGCGCGCAACAGGTCTGCCGCCGCCTCGGTCATCGGCCGGTCCTCGGACCATGCGAGCCGAACCGCGATCGCGTTGTCTGCAGACGGCTCCGTCGCGCTGGCGGCCCGCTCGTCGAGTGCCCGCAAAAAGGTCTGAGCCGTGACGGCGGCATTCTGACCGCTCGAATCTTGCGCGCCTTCCGCTTGTGACACCGCCGCCGAACCCGATCCCAAATCGGCAGTAGCGCCTGGACGCTGCTGTCGCGCAACACCCAGCCCCCAAAGCGTCACCGCTATTGCCACGAGCAAACAGACGAGCACCAGCGGCGAACCAACAGGCCGCCTGCCTCCTACAGGCTGTTGATGCCGTCTTTGATCGCGTTCCATAGTTCTTCGACTTTGCTCTTAAACGCGACGATGGCGATAATCGCGATCACTACGAGCACACCGACCAAGATGGCGTATTCGGTAGTGCCCTGCGCGTTCTCCTCCCGCAACAGTGCCTTGGCACGCTGGCGAGCGCGGATTGCCCGGCAAAATGCCCAGCTCCAAGCCTTGCCCGCAATGTCGGTCATCGTGTTCATGTATTCCTCCCTACATCATCCCGCCTGCTCCCAGCAGCGGGCCCAATATGGACAGAAGCAACGCCGGCAAGATGAGCGTGCCGGTGGGAATCAGCAACTTGACCGGCGCGCGCTCGATCTCGCGCTCGACTGCGGCGCGATGGGCCGCACGGATCTCGCGACTTTGAGCAGCCAGCGTCTCGGCCAGCGGGGCGCCCAGCGCAAGCGCCTGCCCCACCGTGATGGCAAAGGTCTCGAGCGCTCGCACGTCCAGATCGCGCGCGGCGGCCAACAACTCGTCCTCGCGTGTGCCCACGCCCACCTGCCACGCCATGCAGGCCCGCTCAAGTCGAAGAGCCAGCACTGACCGGCGGTTGGCGCAGAAAATCTCAAGCGCCGCATCAAACGAAAGACCGGCCGAAAGACCCAAGCGCACAACATCGATCATCTCGGACACTTCGCCGAGCGACACTCGCGCCGGGCCGCCCGCTCCAACCGCGCCCTTCACTCGCGCGGTCAGAGCATCGACCACCGAGCGACCCGCGGCAGCGACCAGCACCGCCTCGCGCTTGCAGGCCTCTGCGATCTTGCGTGCATCCGCCCGATCCAAACCCGTCGCGACAAATACACTCAGGGCGCACAGGCAAGCCGCAACCGCAACCGGGGCGCTCATAGCTCCACCCGCATAATGCGCCGGATAACCACCAGGGCAACGGCGTTGAGGGCAAGACCCAGCACCACAGCGCCCGCGCCGGCAGGCATCGCAAGACCGCGACGAAAATCTGCCGAAAGCAGCGCCAACACCGCGCACATGCCCGCCGGCATCGCCGCGACCATGTGTGCCGACATACGCGCCTGTGACGTCTTAACGTCCAGACGGCGTTTGAGCTCAATGCGCTCACCCACCATGCTCGACGCCTCGGACAGCAAGCCGGCAAGCGGAGCCCCGGTACGCTGCGACACTTTGAGCGCCAAGGTGACAAGCGAAAGGCCGGGGGCATCGATGCGAACGAGTAGGTCATCGAGTGCGTCGGTCGCCGAGATGCCGCAATCGATTGCCGCCGCCACCCGCAAAAACTCGGTATGCACTGGCTCTTGCGCATGGGCACCCACAAAGCGCATGCCCTGTGCCAGCGAATGCCCCGAGGCAAGCGACATGGATAACGCTGTAAATGCCTCGGGCATGGCCTCTTCTACATCATGCTGTTCGCGTCGGCGATCGAAGGTGTCACGCGCGGCACCCACGCCAAACGGCGCCACCAGCCCCAAGACAAAGCCGATGGGCGACAACGACGCAACGGCCAGCAAAACACTGCAGACACCGCTCGACAGCAGCAGAAATGCCAGACGAGCCGCGTTGTCCTCAATAGCAAGCCCAAGGCGATCTGCGGGAATCAGCGACGCCCACGAGCGGGCAATCTTTATCAGCAGGTCGTTTTCCGCCAACTCACGCGGCAGCTTCTCCGCCATCGATTCGAGCGTCTGGCGCGCCAGCTCCGCCGGCGGCATCCGCGGCACACGAGGCTCTGCCCCACACGCCGTCGCGACAGAAAGCCCCGCCAAACCCCCTACGACGAGGGGCACAGCGATCTCCATTCGTCCACCTCCTCTTGCGTGAGCGTTCCCAACCGCAAGCCCTCCGCAATAAACGGCGGCTCGCGGTCGAGCGTCCAAGTGCGTTCGGCGGCATCGAACGTCACGTAGCGCTCGAGCTCAACACCGCCCGACGCGCCGCGGCGAACCCCCGAATATGAGGCCACAAAGCGCCTGCCATCTGCATGACGCTCGGACATCACGATGCCGTCGAGCGCCATGGCGATCTGCTCTTCGATAAGCTCACTCGGCAAATCGATGCCGTAGCGCGCAAGCAGCGTCAGTCGAACCACGGTCTCCTGCTCGGTACCCGCATGGAGCGTGGTGAGCGAGCCGTCGTGGCCCGTGTTCATGGCCTGCAGCATGTCGCAGCACTCGGCACCGCGCACCTCGCCCACGACGATGCGATCGGGGCGCATACGCAGAGCATTGGTCACCAGGTCGCGAATCGTCACCGCACCCTCGCCCTCGATTGACGCCTCACGCGCCTCCAGACGGACAACGTGTGGGTGATGTGCAAACTTGAGCTCGGCGGAATCCTCGATCGTCACGATGCGCTCGCCGGTGGAAATCTCGCACGACAGCGCGTTGAGCAGCGTGGTCTTGCCCGACCCCGTGCCTCCCGCAACCGCCAAGTCCTGCCGCAACGACACCGCGCACGACAGCAGCTGCGCATACCAAAGCGGCAGTGACCCCAACCCCACAAGCTCGTCCAACGAACAGATACGGTCCGAGAACTTACGGATGGTGAGAATTGGCCCGTCGATCGCCACGGGTGGAATCACCGCGTTGACGCGATAACCCGTCTTGAGGCGGGCGTTGACGATGGGGCTACGCTCGTCGATACGACGACCGAGCGGCGAGATGATACGGTCGATGAGCACACGGATCTGCTCGTCGTCCTCAAACGCGTGCTCGATGGGATACAAAACGCCACTGCGCTCAAAAAAGGCAGAGCGACAGCCGTTGATCATGATTTCGGTAACGGTGTCGTCCTCGATGAGCGGCTGCAGCGGTCCCAGGCCCACCACGTCATCTAGGATCTCGTCGATGATGGTCTCACGCTCAGGCGTCGCCAAGTCGGTCGGCTCTTCCACGTTGAGCGCCGCTTCCACCGCCGGACGTAGCTCAGAGCGGGCAAGGGCCGGATCGACGTAGGCACTGATGCGCGCCACCTCGTCGTAGCCCATGCGGTCCATCACCGCACGCTTGGTGCGGCGTTTAACGGCACGGCAGCGTCCCGCATCAACGGGGGCAGCCGCGGCGGCCGCGCCAGCGGCTTTAATCCGCGTCTGCAGACTCATCGCGCATCACCCTCACGAGACCAGGGAAGACGGATGCGCGGGCGCTCGGTACGGATCGCGCGGTCGGCGACCATATCGCTCCAGGGACCGACGGCGCAGCCCAGCTCCACGAGCATCTCGCGCGTGGCCTCGCGCACGCTGGTCGCAAAAGCGCTCGTCTGACCCACTGCCTCGTCGGCGCGACCGAATGCCATGAGCGCGGCCAAGTCCTGGCCGCCATCGGCAATGCGGATCTTGGAGCTCAGTGCGCAGGCAATCTCGAAGCGCATGGCGACGTCCTCGTCGGCACCGCGCGCACCAAACCGGTTGAACACGGCGCTCATGCGCGTGCGTGGCACGCCCACGCGGCTCGCCAGCTCAATGACGCGCGAAGCGGATGTCGCGGACGATACCGCCGCATCGCCTACGACCAGGCAACGGTCGCTCGCCGCCACCGCGGCGGCCGCGGCATCACCCCAAAAGACCGAGGTGTCGACAAAGACCACGTCGGATTCGCGACGCAAAACATCGAGCAATAGCTCCACCGGACGTGCCATGAGCTCGGCCTTCTCGGGGGCCGCGACAGGCCCCCAGAGCGTGACACCCGGGGCGACGCGCATCGATGCGGCCACGATATCCGACTCGGCAAGTGCGCCCGCCGCCGACGGCTCGATAAGCGTCGCCATATCGTGCGGGGCATCGACACCCAGCAGATCGTATAGGTTTCCAAACATGAGGTCCAAGTCGAGCACGGCGGCACGCAAACCCAACAGCGACGCCGCATGCGCCATGGTGGCAACGATCGTCGACTTGCCGCAACCGCCCGAACCCGAAACGGCGCAGACGACCGGTGCCCGACGCGACGGAATCGAAGCGTCCGCCGACAGCGCAGGGGCTGACGGTGCGGGAACCGGCGACACAGACGCGGGCGATAACATCCCCGTCTCCCCCGCCGCGGTCACGTGCCGAGCCCAAGCCGGCATGGCAGGCTGCCTGGGCTGCGGTTCCGAAGCCAAAGACGCAGCGGCACACGGCTCGCCAGCCCCGGCAAAACCCTCGACCTCATCGAGCTCATCGGCCAGATTTACGCCGTGCACGTATCCCATATCTTCAGCCAGAACGTCATCGCCATACGGTACCGGCCCTCCAGCGTCATCGTATGCAAGGGGGTCCCGGGGGCGCCGACCATGCTCGGCTTCCGCTTTTCCATATTCATCAACACGCGGGCCTCTTGTAGCGCGAGGCGCCCCGGGTTCCCTATCAACAAAAGCATCGGGCTCAATCGTCCTGCGTCGATCGGAATCAACCGTTCCCTCACCCGCACGCCCGTTGCCGCACAAACTGTGCGCAGCGATGACCTCGGTCGCCCCCGCGCGAAACAGTCCTTCGATATCCGACGGGTCGAGTGTCTCGATCAACACGACGACGCGACTCACACGGCCCTCGGCCGTCAGGCGCGCAACGGTCTTCCTCACGTCTTCGGTATCGAACAGAGACGCCGCGATGATGGCGGCACCGCGGCGCGACGGAAACGCCCGCGCCATGGATACCAGCCCGTCCAGGTCGCCCACGCGAAGCACCTGCGCGCCCACATCGCGACCCTCGACTTCCTGCTGTAGCAGCCCGTAATCGCCGCACGCGCAGCACGCAAGCCAGATCGCCTTCATCACTCGTCGCCTCCGCTCTTTTTGCCGCGCGCCGTGGCGGGAATCGTCAAGCTGACCGTTCCCTTTCCCGAGGCTCCCAGCAATTCCTTGACATCTTCGGGGTCTGCCGCCAGCGTCACCCACTCGATCTTGCCTTCACGCGTGGCGCCGGCATCTTCGCTGGTATCGATCACGTACGCTCCGCACAAACGATCGGTCACGCCATCTTTTTGCACGTATACGTCCACATAGCTGCCCACGCCCGTGGCGCCGCCGACCGAGTGCTCGGCATCAACCGCCACCGAAACGGCAACCTTGCCTTTAGGCACCTCGAGCTTGTGGCTCTCGGCCTTGGTGTAGACATTGCAAATCACGGCGTTTTTGGGAATGCGCGAGGTCGTCACGTCGCCGCGCACCTGACGCAGCTCGGTCGCCGCATCACGCGGCAACAGGCTCGCCAGCCATTCCTGAGTTATGACATTAGTCTCGTCGAGGGTCTCGCCCACATCGATATCGCGCGCCGCGACGCACACCTCAACGCGGTCGCCGCCGTATTTTGCCAAAGTCTCGGCCTGGGCCTGCTCGGCTTGCGAGCGGATCGACGAGCTGTAGACCATGCAGAGCGCCGCGGCAAGCACGCCCGCGACCAGACTGATGGCGATGCGCTTGCTCTTGTTCACGGCCGCTCCTCTCAAGGTAGCACCGGGCAAATGCCCGTACCACCATTGTCTGGGCGACCAGGGCGCAAAGCGGCGCAATCGCGATCTTGGTTTTACGTGTCAAACCAATTGCTGACCAAAAGCTGACCAGCGCGTCAAGCTCGTGGCATGGTTTTGGTCAGAACGTCGGCAAAACGCATATTTCGAGACGCTTTGGCAGCAAAAAAGCCGCCTCCCAAGCAGTTGGGAGGCGGCTGTCATAGGAAAAATCAATTACAGATGGACGTCGGGATCGAGCATCTGAGCACTCACACGCATGGATGACGCCAGGTTTTGGAACGTCTCCAAACGCAGTCTGTCGATCTGCCCGGCATCCTCGGCCTCGCGAACGGCACAGCCCGGTTCGTGGGTATGCGTGCAGTCGCCAAATCGGCACGCACGCGACGCCTCGACGATCTCGGGAAACGCACGTGCCAAGCCCCGCTCATGCCCCACGAGTGGCAAGCTGCGCAGGCCCGGCGCGTCGGCGATCACACCGGCGTCGCCCGGCAGCGCCACCATCACGCGCGCGACCGTGGTGTGGCGACCCTGATCATCACGCTCACGCACGCCGCCGGTCGCCAACGTATCGTGGCCCAACAGCGCGTTGAGCAGCGTCGATTTGCCGGCTCCCGACTCGCCCAGGATCATGGCGCAGCTCCCGGCGGGAACGCAGGCGCGCACCTCGTCCAGGCCACGGCCCTTGGCAGAAGATGTCACGATTACGCGCACGTCCGGACCCACCAGGCGGTGCACGCGATCCAGATCGCGCTCGAGCTCGTCGGCGTCGCAGCGGTCGGCCTTGGTAAGTACCACCACCGGCTCGGCGTCGCAGTCGAGCGCCAACACCAGTGAGCGCGCCACGCGATCGAGCAGTACCTCGCCGGCGCCGAGCGCCTGCACGATCAGCACACTGTCAACGTTAGAGCAGAGCACCTGACGCTCACCGCGGGCACGGCCACGCCAGCGCTCAAAGCTCGTACGGCGCGGCAGTACGCACTCAATCACGCCCATGTCGTGCCCGGGAGCACGGCGAACCGCCACGCGGTCGCCCACAGCGGGCAGCAAGACCTCGTCCTCGCCACGCGACTTGGCAAACCCTACGGCATGCTCGGCACGAAACGTGTCATCGGCAGTCGCCACCAGCGGAAACCCGCGGTCCAGGCGCACCACGGCACCGAGCTGCATCTGCTCGGGCTCCTCGGCCTGCGCGCAAAAGTCATCAAATGCAGCCTGCTGAGCCGCATCGACCGGCAGGTCATCGAACGCCGGAACATCCTGCAGCGCATCAAGCCCCGGCACGCTTGCCAGCAACTCCTCAGCAGATGCAGGGGCTTCGGTCGCGAGCTTCCGACGACGATCGCGCTTAGCCCGCGCCCCCGTCGTCTTTTTCTTCGCCTTAGCCTTAGCCTTGCCCACAAACGCCTCCCAGTACCCAAAATCACAACTGAGCAGGTATTTTAAATCAAAAAGAGCTGGCCGGGCAAAGCCCGACCAGCTCACACACTTTCCCTCAGCTTACGGTCCCGAGAGGCTATCCGAAGGCCCGCCCGCCGGGAGGAGTTTCTTCTGAGCGATCCCGCAGCGCGAAGCGCGAGGACCAGCGAAGAAGAAACCCCGCAGGCGGTCGGGCCGGCGGGAAGGATAGCCTTTCGACCTACTCCTTCTCGACCGCGCGCATGATCGCCTTGTAGATCTCCATCAGCGGAATGATCAGGAAGGCCAGGCCCAGGGCGGCGATAACACCCTTGAGTTCAAGCGTCACGGGGCCAAAGAACATCTCGGCAAGCGTCGGCTGAACGGTCACGATAACCGTCAGTACCAGCGCCAGCGCGGCCGAAGCCCACAGCCACTTGTTCTGCTTCTTCATGCTAAACAGCGACGCGCGACGGCTGCGCATATTGAAGCAGTGGAAGATCTCGACCATGTTGAGCGTGATGAACGCCATCATCACGCCTTCCTCGTCGGCATTGCCGGCAATCATATCGGCGATGTGGATGTAGCCCATGTCAAAGTACACGCCCACAAAGAAGCTCGCCAGCACCAGCACGGTGATGATCAAGCCCTGGACCACGCAGTCCAGGCCCATATTGCCGGCAAAGACGCCATCCTTGGCGTTGCGCGGCTTGCGCTTCATGATATCGCCCTCGGCATCCTCCATGCCCAGCGCGAGCGCGGGGAAGCAGTCGGTGACCAGGTTCACCCACAGCAACTGCACCGGCTGGAAGATGGTAAAGCCGATGAGCGTGGCAATGAACACCGAGAACACCTCGGCAAGGTTGGCCGAAAGCAGGAACTGGATGACCTTGCGGATGTTGTCGTAGATGCGACGGCCCTCTTCGCAGGCACCGATGATGGTGGCGAAGTTATCGTCGGCGAGCACCATATCAGCGACGTTCTTGGTGACGTCGGTGCCAGTGATGCCCATACCGACGCCGATGTCGGCGCGCTTGATGGACGGGGCATCGTTGACGCCGTCGCCCGTCATGGCAACGATCTGGTCACGTGACTTCCAAGCCTCGACGATGCGGGTCTTGTGCTCGGGCTGGACGCGGGCGTACACGCCGTAGTCCTCGATGTGCGCGTCGAGCTCCTCGTCGCTCATGCGGTCGAGGTCGGCGCCGGTGATGGCCTGGCTGCGATCGGCGACGATGCCCAGCTGCTTGGCGATGGCCACGGCGGTGTCGATGTGGTCGCCCGTGATCATGACGGTGCGGATACCGGCATCGTGCGCCTCGCGGATAGCATCGGCTACCTCGGGACGGACCGGGTCGATCATGCCGGACAGGCCGCAGAAGACCAGGTCATGCTCGAGCGCAGCGGGGCTGCAGTCGGCGGGAACCTCGGTGTAGGTGCGGCTCGCCAGCGCCAGCACGCGCAGGGCCTCGTCGGCCATGGCCTTGTTGGCTGCCACGAGCTCGGCGCGGCGCTCCTCAGTCAGCGGAACGACCTTCTCACCGTCATAGATATGGGTGCACAGGCCGATTACCACGTCGGGCGCGCCCTTGGTGTACTGCTCGTACTCGCCGTCCAGGGTCTCGACGACCACGGACATCATCTTGCGGCCCGAGTCGAACGGGGCCTCGCCCACGCGCGGGTGCTCGGCAGTCAGGCCAGTGAGACCAGCCTTGCCGGCATCGTTGACGAGCGCGCACTCAGTCGGCTCGCCCACGGCCTCGCCCAGCTCCTCGTCCCACTGGGCATCGGAGCACAGCGCCATACCGGCCAGGAACTTCTCCTTAGGCGCGGCGAGCTCGTGCTTGACGACGGTCATCTTGTTTTGGGTAAGGGTGCCGGTCTTGTCAGAGCAGATGGTCTGCGTGCAGCCGAGGGTCTCGACGGCAGAAAGCTTGCGGATAATCGCCTGGCGCTTGGCCATCTTGGTCACGCCGAGCGACAGCACGATGGTCACGACGGCGACCAGGCCCTCGGGGATGGCAGCGACGGCGAGTGAGACAGCGACCATAAAGGTGTCGAGCAGGGCGGTCGGGTCGGTAAGGACGTTGCCCACGCCGTGGCGGAGGATGTCAACGCCAAAGATCACGACGCAGATGATAATCACCATGATGGTAAGGATGCGGCTGAGCTCGGCAAGCTTCACTTGCAGCGGCGTAAGCTCTTCCTTGGCCTCGGCCAGGGCGCCGGCGATCTTGCCCATCTCGGTATCCATGCCGGTACCGACCACGACGGCGCGACCGCGGCCGTATACCACGGTGGAACCCATGTAGCACATGTTCTTGCGGTCGCCGAGCGGCACGTCGTCGGTGCCGGCGGCGAGCTCAATGACGTTGGCATGCTTCTCGACGGGCACGGACTCGCCGGTAAGGGCGGCCTCCTCGATCTTCATCGTGGCGCTCTCGAGCACACGGCAGTCGGCCGGGACGGAGTCGCCCGCCTCGAGCATGATCACATCGCCGGGCACGAGCTCGGCGCTCGGCAGGTGCACGAGCTTGCCGTCGCGCAGCACCTTGGACTGCGCCGCGCTCATCTCCTGCAGGGCCTCGAGGGCCTCTTCGCTCTTGGCTTCCTGGACCACGCCCAGTACCGAGTTGACGATAACGACGAACATGATGATGGCGACGTCGGCAAAGTCGGGCTCGCCCTTGACCATACCCGTGAGCGCGCTGATGACGGCGGCAACGATCAACATGATGACCATGGGGTCGGCCATCTGCTCAAAGAAACGCTTCCACAGCGGCGTTTTCTCGGCTTCCTCGAGCTTGTTAGGGCCTGTCTTGGCGAGGCGCGACGACGCCTCGTCGTTGCTCAGGCCGAGGTTCTCATCGACGCCCTGGTCGCTGAGCACCTCCGCCGCGGCGGACAGGTATTCCTTTTGCATATAGAGTCCCCTCCTGGGATTCGGGCCACTCAGCAGATTGATGCCCGATCATAATTCCCAGGAGAAGGGCAAGGGCTCATCAAGGCTGCCGTGCTGAGCGGCAGTTGATAGTGGAGCTATGGTACCCCAAAGCAGCGCGTCTAGCCAAAACATTCCAATTGGAAACACGGCTCGAGTGCAACGATGCAGACCGTGTGATGCTCAATATTGATAAAACGTTTTTTCTTCGGCACATCGTCAAACTGAAATATCGCCCAGATAGCAGCGGTCAGAACGGTTGGTAAAGTTTTTGCATATACCGTTTTTCCGCAAAAAATGAACTTCTAATTCGGCATACGGTCGATTTTTTGGGGTATTCGGTCGCCATTTCGTTATAATCATCTCAGTTTTATTTCTTATGGTTTATCTATCAGCGCAAGACGATGTCAGATGGAGGTCTGAATGTACAAGCGCACCAAGATTGTATGCACCATGGGTCCCGCCTGCGATAGCGACGAGACCATCCGCGAGATGATCAAGGCGGGCATGAACGTCGCCCGTTTTAACTTCTCGCACGGATCCTACGACGAGCACCACGGTCGCATCGAGCGCGTCCGTCGTATTTCCAAGGAGCTCGGTCTGCCCGTCGGCATCCTGCTCGACACCAAGGGCCCCGAGGTCCGCACCGGCCTTCTGGTCGATGGCAAGAAGGTTGCCGTCAAGACCGGCGATAAGATCGTCGTCACCGCTCAGCCCACGTCCGAGGATTTCCACGGCACCTCTGAGCACATCTCCCTCGACTACCTGGCTCTGCCCTCCGAGGTCGAGAAGGGCTCCCTTATCCTGATCGACGACGGCCTGGTTGCCCTCGAGGTCGAGTCCGTCGACGGTCAGGACATGACCTGCGTCGTCAAGAACGACGGCCTGATCGGCGAGCGCAAGGGCGTCAACATGCCCAACGTCAACATCTCGTTGCCCGCCATCACCGAGCGCGATCGTCAGGACATCCTCTTTGGCCTGACCGAGAACATCGACTACATCGCCGCTTCCTTCATCCGTGACGGCGAGTCCGTCCGCGGCATCCGCGAGCTTTGCCGCGAGAACGGTGGCGAGCACGTGACGATCTTCCCGAAGATCGAGTGCGCCCTGGGCGTCGAGAACTTCGACGAGATCCTCGAGGCTTCCGACGGCATCATGGTCGCCCGTGGCGACCTGGGCATCGAGATCAAGCCCGAGCTCGTTCCGCACATCCAGAAGGAGATCATCGCCAAGTGCAACGCGGCCTACAAGCCCGTTATCACCGCTACGCAGATGCTCGACTCCATGCAGCAGAACCCGCGCCCGACGCGCGCCGAGGTTGCCGACGTTGCTAACGCCATTTACGACGGCACCGACGCCGTTATGCTGTCCGGCGAGTCCGCTGCCGGTAAGTACCCGGTCGAGGCCGTCAAGATGCAGGCCAGCATTGCTCTCGAGACCGAGAAGTACCTCCCGGCTCACGCTCCGCTCGAGGTTCCGGCCGATGCTCACGGCACCCGCGTTGTCAACAACGTTGTGGGTATGTCCGCTGTGAACATGGCTACCACCGTTGGCGCCAAGTGCATCACCGTGCCGACGACCACCGGTCGTACCGCTCGCCTGATCTCGCACTTCCGTCCCAACATGCCGATCTGCGCGTTCTCCCGCCACGAGTGGGCCGTCCAGCAAATGATTATGTACTGGGGCGTTATCCCGCACCAGGCCGAGATTACCCAGGGCACCGTCAACGGCACGATCGTCAAGGCGATCGAGACCGCTAAGGAGCTCGGCTACGTCGAGGCCGGCGATCTGACCGTCGCCACCGCCGGCGATCCCCGCATGAGCGTCCAGCTCGAGGACAAGGTCTCCTCGACCAACGTCGCTTACGTCGCTCAGGTGCGCTAAATCGCACTTGCAAGCACACTTGCATTGCAAAGGGCCCGGAAGGCTTTGCCTTCCGGGCCCTTTTTTAGGACCTACTTCATATGCCGCTTCATCGATTTGTGATCAGTCGCGAACCTTTCCGATGCCGAGCGTACCACCGAAGATGCCCTGCGACGGGAGCTGTTGGTCAATTGGGATGAACTGTTCACCGTTAAGCCGGCCGGCTAGCAGCTAGCAATCAGGGGGACTGCGGGAACGCCAGAAGCGGCAACGCGAGCCGCAAAGCCCGCCTCGGTCAGCTCGATGACCTCGGTAAACGTTGCGTCGAAGAATTTCTCGGTCAGCAGGCGGTATGGCGGATGGTCGGGCTCGCCGGGGTTTTCGCGCACGATCTCGTGCATAACGCCGATGGTCTTGAGCACATACTCCTTATGGATGGGATACTGCCCAAAACGCGTCGCCGCAGTATACAGGCGATCGGTCGCGCGCGGAATCGAAACAATGCCGAGCGTCTTGCCAAACCAGTCAAAGTCGCCTTGCTTTTTAATGCGGAACTCCTCGCACGGCTTGCCGCCGTGCGCCTCCAGGTACTGATTCACGCGCGTATTCCATACGGTATCGGCCACCAGATGCGACCAGACACCCAGTGTCAAATCGAGCAACGACTGCGCCACATCTTCGGATGCAAGCGAGAACTCACAGGCGCCGGGACCGGCAACCGGCTCGGCATCCCTGTAGCGCTGGGGATAGTGCACGCGATTCAGTCGCTCGCGCTCATCGACAATCGAGGTGGCCGCGGCTGGCGCACCGGTGGGCGAACTTTTAAGCAACGGTGCCACATAGGTATCCCAGAACTCATGCTCACGAGGCTTAGGGATAGGCTCGGGCTTTGCAAAGTGCGTAATGCGGTACGGGATGGGATCGGCGATGCCAGGGACCATATAGCCCACGAAGATATCCGGAACCACGCAGCCAAACAAAAAGGCATTGCGGTCGCGCACGCTATTGGCAAGCGCACCGGTGCGCTCCAGCAAACGCTCCGTCTGAGCGATATGAATGTTCCAGCTTGGCATAGCCACCCCCATAAAAAACCTGGATAACTATACCATCACGGCAAAGCCGCGCGGGCGGCTACGCACGCTCTACGCAGCAACTAGTCCGTAGCACCGCTTTCGGTTCCATACGACGGCGAAGGCGCCTCGATCACATGGTGATATCGATCGATATAGATTGCACGGGCACCCAGGCGTCGCACCAAATCCTGGTGATGTGTGCTCATCAAGACCGTCTTACCCGCCGCGACGTAGGCCAGCAAGAAGTTGACCACAATGTCGCATGAATCCTCGTCGAGCCCATTGGTAGGCTCGTCGAGGACCAAGATATCCGGGTTCATCGACACCACCGCAGCCAGCGCAACGCGCTTCTTTTGCCCGCCCGAGAGCTGATAGGGAGAGGCGTCGGCAAGGTCGGCAACCTGGAACAGCCCCATGGCATCGCGCACGCGGCGCTCGAGCTCGTCTGCCGGCAGCCCCATCTGCGCGGGACCAAAAGCAACTTCCTCGCCCACCGTAGCGCAGAACAGCTGAGCATCGGCATTCTGAAACACAAAACCTACGCGCTGATGAAAACGCTGAGCGGCCGCGGAATCCTTTAGAAACGCCTCATCGATCACGTGCCCGTCAAACAGGTATGCCCCTGCATCCACGAGTTCAAGGCCGTTAATAAGACGCATAATCGTCGTCTTGCCGCAGCCGTTGGGACCGAGCAGGGCAACGAGTTCACCACGGTCCACGCGCAGCGAAACGCCGTCGACCACCGTATGGCCCGCATAGGAAAACACCACGTCGCGAAACTCGATGAGCGGCGTTGCCTCGGCGCCAACAGCACCGCTCGCGCCCATCGCGTCATTTGTATCGTTTGCCAAAACGTCGCCCTTCCCCATTTGCATCCCCAGTCGGAACCAGCAGCGCCTACAGCACGGCGCACAACACTGTCAGCAGCGCCACGCCGGCCGCATAGGCCGCATCGCGCCAGCCAAACCTGGCGCGCGCGGGAGCCGGATACGCACCGGCAAAGCCGCGGCAAAGCATAGCCTCGTCCATCGCGCGGCTGCATTTCATCGCCTTGATAAAGGTCATGCCCATGATACCCGCGATCGAATCGGTACGCGAAAATCCCTCGGGCGCACGGCCAACGCTGCGCAGCATGACCGATTCGCACAGATCGTGCGCCGTACGACCCAGCACCTCGATGTGCTTGAGCGCCATATCAAACGTAAAGATAACTTCGTCGGGTAGATGCAGCATCTTGAGCGCCGCCGACATGCGGCTCCACGTGAGGGTCCACGAAACACCCAGCACGAGCGACACGTTAATGAACGTCTTAAGCGCAATTTTGAGCATGGCACCCGCGGCAGAAGCGCCCAGCAGCAGGGCAGGCAGTGCCAGAACCACGGCAAACCCCGCGGCAGCCAACGCCGGCACAAAGGTCGCGCGCAGCCCGCGTACAGGGCGCACGGCAACGAGCACCAGCGCGATAGCCGCCATCAACATGATGTACAGCGGGCTCTGCGTCAGACACACGCACAGGACGCAAAAGAACATCCCCACCAGGCGCACCGGAGCCGAAACGCAAGAAAGGGCGCGGTCGACCATCGACCCGCCCTCGTGCGCGCCCCCGCCCAGGCGAACCCGCTCAAGCAGGCTCGCCAGGTGCAGGACGTTCTTTTGCATCACGCGATGACGAGCGCCCGTGGGCTCGTAACGCTGCTCGACCGCAAGCCAGCTAGGCAGCTCGACCATCGCCATGAGCACCGCTTTCCTTGACCGTCAGCGAGATCAGACGGAATGCGATGGTGAGCACCGCCACGCCAATCACGCCGGACAGGATATACATGGCAGCCTGACCGGCAAAGCCGAGACCCTGCTCCTCGGAATAGGCCTGCAGGTAATCACCCGTAGGCAGCGCATCGGCAAAGGTCGGGGTGTCGAGACCGACCGAAGCCTGCAGGCTGTCGTCGCCAACCTCCTGAACGGCGGTCGCGGCGCCCTCGGCGTCCCACTCACCCCAGGCGTCACCCGTGGCCAGCAGGCCCAGCGGCGTGGCCACGACAAGCACGGCAACCAAGATGAGCGTGGGGACCAGCGAGGTCTTCTTGGCAGCAGCGCCCTCGGCAGCAAGCTGTCCATCGGCGGCCTCGGGGCCGACGATAACGCTCGGCGCCGTCTTCTTGATAAAGCCGTAGATCGCGGCAGTCGCCACGCCCTCGACCACGCCGGCTGCCAACATATGCGGGATCATCATGGCCGGAATGGCAATGGACAGCGGGAAGGGGCAGTACAGCGGAGCGCCCGAAGCATTCGTGAAAAGCATCGGCTGAATACCAAACTCGATTGCTGCGCACAGGGCCGCCAGGCACAGGCCGACCCAGCCGCTTACGATGGCCGAAACCGAGGTGCCCCAGCTCTTGTCGTGCAAACGGCTGTTAAGCGCGCGGAACACGATGGCTGCGGCAAACGGCAACACGAAGGCCATGTTAAAGCAGTTAGCGCCAAAGGACAGGATGCCGCCGTCGCCAAACAGCAGCGCTTGCAGCGCCAGCGCGACCGAAACCGCGATAGCCGCGGCCTCGGGGCCCAGCAGCAGCGCGATGAGTGCGCCACCAACGGCGTGGCCTGTGGTGCCGCCAGGCAGCGGCACGTTGAACATCATGAGCAGGAAGGAGAACGCGGCGCAGATGCCCAGGAACGCCATGTGCTCGCGATCGAGCGTGGCGCGCACCTTCTTGATGCAGTGGATCCAAACGGGCACCATCGCCACCGCCATAACGGCATCGGTCTGCGGGGACAGATAATTATCTGGAATGTGCATGTACGCCTCCCGGTTATCGGCGCACGGAATTGCAACGCCGCTTGAATCACCTTTCCAGTGTTACGTAATGTCAGATTCGTAACACGCCGCGGGCTATCATAGCAAAACGGCGCACTGCCGACAAAGCAGCACGCCGTTATGTAATGCGCGTGTCATATATGCAGGCTCAACGGTGCCTTATACCGGGCACAGCAGTCACGTAGGACTCGGCAGCAGCCACCGCTGACCCATACCCCAGCGCAGGACCTAGCCGCGGACCTCGCCGTTTACGCCCTTGCACACCTTGGTGACGATCTTCTGGTGCGCTTTTTCGACCTCTTCGCTGGTGAGCGTGTGGTCGTCGGAGCGATACGTAAGCGCAAAGGCCATGGACTTCTTGCCCGCACCGATACGGACGGGATCGCGGTAGACGTCGAACAGGCGCACGCCCTCGAGCAGCTTGCCTCCGGCGCTGGTAATACGGCGCTCAAGATCCTCGCAGGTCACAGTGTTGTCGACCACGATAGCAAGGTCGTGCTCAACGGCCGGGTACTGCGAGAACTCGCGGTAGTTCTCCTGGTTGCGGGCGCCCTTGATCAGCTTGTCCAAGTCGAGCTCAAAGGCAACGACGACCTCGTCGATGCCCATGGCCTCGCGCGCCTTGGGGTGGATCTCGCCAACCCAGCCCAGCACGGTGCCGCCGGACAGAACCTCAGCCGCACGACCCGGCTGCAGGAAGGCATAGCCCTCGCCCTCGACGGGACGGAAGCGAACCTTCTCGATGCGCAGCTGAGCAAGCAGCTCCTCGACAATGCCCTTGCCAAAGAAGAAGCGCAGCTTACGGTACTTCATGTTCCAGGACCGCTCGCTCCACTGGCCCGAGAGCACGCCCGCCACGGACTTGGTCTCCTTGGGCAGGCTGGCGTTCTCGCGACCGTGGAACAAGCTGCCGACCTCGTACAGATGCACGTTGGGCGTGCCGTGGGCCTCGTTGTAGGCCACAGACTGCAACAGGCCTGGCAACAGCGAGCGGCGCATCTCGGTCTGCTCGGCTACCAGCGGGTTCATGAGCACCACGGGGCAACCGCGACCCTCGGTGGACATACCGATCTTCTCCAGGTCGCCCGGGGCGGCAAAGCCAAAAGTCGTGGTCTCGTTGAGGCCGCAGGCGCGCAGGATCTCGCCGACCTTACGAGTGAGCTTCTGCTCGCGGGTCAGACCGCCGATGTGGTTCTTGGCAGCCGGAATGGTCGCCGTCACGCGGCCCATGCCCCATAAGCGCAAGACCTCCTCGATCAGGTCGATCTCACGCGGCAGGTCGGGACGGAAGCTCGGCGGCGTGACCATAAAGTCCTCGCCGTCGCGCTCGACGGTGCAGCCCAGGCGGGTGAGCGAGCGCTCGATAAAGTCGGACTCGATGTCGGCACCGCAGATGGCGTGCACGCGGGCCAGGCGCAGCTTGATGCTGTCGATGGTCTTGGGCGCGGGGAACACGTCCACATAGCCGGGAGCGACCTCGCCGCCGGCGATCTCCTCAATCAGCGCGCAGGTAACGTTGGCAACATCCACGCAGCCGGTCTCGTCAACCTGGCGCTCAAAGCGAATGGAGGCGTCGGAGATCAGCGAAAGGTCGCGGCTGGTGTGCGAGGTGCGGCCGGCGTTGAAGCAGGCGCTCTCGACCATCACGTCAACGGTATCGTCCTCGATCTCGGAATCCATGCCACCCATAACGCCGGCCAACGCCACGGGGCGCTCGCCGTCGGTGATGAGGCCCATGCCGGCGTCGAGCACGCGCTCCTCGCCGTCGAGCGTCGTGAACTTCTCGTCCTGCTGGGCGGCACGAACCACCACACGACGGTGGCCATCGCGCTCGGCAAAGGTGTCCAGGTCAAAGGCGTGCAGCGGCTGACCGGTGAGCATCATCACGTAGTTGGTGATGTCGACGATGTTGTTGTGCGGGCGCACGCCTAGGGCGTTGAGGCGCTTGACCATCCAGTCTGGCGACGGGCCGACCTTGACGTTGCGCACGATGCGGGCAACGTAGCGGTCGCACAGGCCCTCGTCGGCGATCTCGACGGAAAGCTCGTCGTCGGTCGCGCGGCCGGTCTCGACCTTGATGGCGGGCAGCTCAACGTGGAAATCGCGGTCGAAGATGGCGCCGGTCTCGCGGGCCATGCCGATCATGGACAGGCAGTCGGGACGGTTGGGCGTGATCTCACAGTCGAGCACGGTGTCGCTCGAGCCCACGTACTCGGCAAACGGCATGCCGCAGGGCGTATCCTCGGGCAGGATCATAATGCCGGAGTGGTCGCCACCCAGGCCGAGCTCGCGCGCGGAGCAGTTCATGCCCATGGACACGACGCCGCGAAGCTTGCTCTTCTTGATCTTGACGTCGCCGGGAAGCACGGCGCCAATCATGGCCGTGACGATGTGGTCGCCGGCCTCGAAGTTCTGCGCGCCGCAGACGATCTGCAGCGGAGCGGGATTGCCGTCGGCGTCGAGATTCTTGTCGCCCACGTCGACCGAGCACACATACATGTGGTCGCTATCGGGGTGCGGGATCTTGGTGAGCACCTTGGCGGTCACCACGTGGTCGAAGGACTCGCCCACGGTGTCGATCGCCTCGACCTCGGTGCCGGTACGGATATATTCGTCCGAAAGGGTCTTGGGATCCTCCGGAATATCGATCATGGTCTTGAGCCAGTCGTAAGAAACACGCATCTAGCTCTCCTTTCATACTGAAAGCCTGCGAAGAGATGCAGGTGGAAACTTCAACTTTGTGAACATTCCTTACAAAGCGAGGGTTGTCCAAGTGCGGCAGATCGGCCCGAAAGAGGAGCGCCGCGTACTTTGGTACGCAAGCGACGAATGAGCGCCGAGGTGTCGTGCTTGGGCAAGCCGCAGCCTAGAACTGATTCAAGAAGCGCATATCGCCAGTCATGAGAGTTCTAAGGTCAGGCAAGTCGTAGCGCAGTGCCGCGACGCGCTCGGCGCCAATACCAAAGGCGAAGCCGGTGTACTTCTCGGGGTCGATGCCGCAGTTGATCAGAACGTTGGGGTCGACCATGCCGCAGCCCAGGATCTCAATCCAGCCGCTGTGCTTGCAGAAGTTGCAGCCCTTGCCGCCGCACACGTGGCAGCTCACGTCCACCTCGCAGCTCGGCTCGGTAAAGGGGAAGAAGTGCGGGCGGTAGCGCGTCTTGCGGTCCTCGCCAAACATGCACTTAACAAAGTAGTCGAGCGTGCCCTTAAGATCGCCAAAGGTGATACCCTCGTCGACGACCAGGCCCTCGATCTGATTGAACTGCGGCAGGTGGCAGGCGTCGGCCGTGTCGGGACGGTAGACGGTGCCCGGGCAGATCATGTAGATGGGCGGCTTTTGCGACTCCATGGTGTGGATCTGCACGCCCGAGGTCTGGGTGCGCAGCAGCACGTCGGACTCGCCGTGAGCGTGAGCCTCGGGATGCGCGACGCTGCCGGGGTTGTTGTCGACCACATAGAACGTGTCGCGAGCCGAGCGGCTCGGGTGATCCATGGGCGCGTTGAGCGCGGTGAAGTTGTAGTAGGAGGTATCGACCATAGGGCCGGACTCGACGGTGTAGCCGATGCCGCAGAAGATGTCCTCGGCCTCCTCGATGATCTGCTTGATCAGGTGCTGGTGACCGATCTGCGGACGGATGCCCGGCAGCGTGATGTCGACGGCCTCGTGCTCGAGTGCGTGCTTGAGGGCGGCGGCCTTCATCTCGGTGGTGCGCTCGTCGAGCATGCCCTCGATCAGCTGGCGCATCTCGTTGGCGCGTTTGCCCATCATGGGACGATCCTCGGGGGCGAGCTTGCCCATCATACGCATCAGGCCGGTGATACGGCCCTTGCGACCGAGCAGCTCAACGCGCGCAGCCTCGAGCTTGGCGGCGTCGTCGGCACCTGCGACGAGCTCCTTGGCCTCTTCCTCGAGTTTGACCAGATCATCAATCAGACTCATGTCTTCCC
>DBFCNY010000094.1:0-5910 GCA_048298285.1 Collinsella sp. | reverse complement strand
GTGCCGTGGAGACCAATATCCAAAAGATGCAGGTGCTGCTGGAGACGGTGCGCGCCGGAAGCTTTACGCGTGCTGCCGAGCGCCTGAGCTATTCGCAGTCGGGCGTGAGCCGTATGGTGGCCGATCTTGAGGCCGACTGGGGTTTTAAGGTGCTCGACCGCAGTCGCGAGGGCGTGGCTCTTTCTGCCGACGGGCGGCAGGTCATGCCGGCTGTCGAGGCGCTCTGCGAGGAATTCACTCGCTTGCAGCGACGGGTGGATGAGATGCGTGGACTCATGCGCGGCAAAATCTGCATCGGTACGTTTTCGAGTGTGGCGACCCACGTGCTGCCGCCGGTGATTGCTCGTTTTCGTGCCGATTATCCAGACATTGATTACGAGTTGCTGATGGGCGATTACTCAGAGATTGAACAATGGGTGGCGGAAGGTCGCTGCGACCTGGGCTTTATTCCGCGCGAGCCACGCGGCGCCGGCATGGCGTCGCGACCGTTGGTGCAAGACGAGCTGATGGCCGTGGTGCCAGCGGACTCCTCGCTTGCCACCGCGGAGGTCGTTTCCCTTGCCGATTTGGCCAACGAGCAGTTTATCCTGCTGGAACGCGGTAGCGACGACGAGATTACGCCGCTGTTTCGCCGCGCGGGCCTGGCGGTGCGCTCTAAGCTGTCGACCTGGGATGACTATGCGATTATGGCTATGGTCGAGGACGGCCTGGGCGTTAGCATTCTTCCCGCGCTCATCTTGCGTCGCTGTCAGTTCGATGTTGCCGTGCGTCCGCTCGAGGGACATCCTCATCGGCAGATCAATGCGATATATCGAACGGCCGATGTTTCGCTTGCCGCCGTCCGTTTCCTCGAATACCTCTAAACGTGTGCGCGTCATTGCCCACTTTGGGCAAATCTCAGAGTCTGGTGCATTTTCTTATGAAATTGAACTTTCGAATGAGGTGCCGCGTTATACTGCTGCCTAAATTGAACCTTGGTTCAATTCGTATTCTATAAATTGAACTTTGCCAGCAAGGAGGTTCTAGTGGCCCAAGAGACGTTTAGCGATCGCCTGCGACAGACTATGTCCGATCGCGACGTTCGCCAGTCGGACGTAATCCGCGCATCGGAGATGCTCGGCAAAAAACTCGGCAAGAGTCAGATGAGCCAATATGTGAGCGGCAAGACGATCCCGCGGCGCGATGTGGCTGAGCTGCTCGCCCGTATTTTGGAGGTCGATGTTACCTGGCTGCTTGCCGGCGACGCCGATCAAGGCGAGGCATCATCACCCCGCAACGATTCCAAGCCCGAACCCCATCCCTCAGCTCAAATTGCAAGGAGCACCACCATGCGTACTTTTTCTAAATCCACCAAGCTCGATAACGTCCTGTATGACGTGCGCGGTCCCGTCGTCGACGAGGCTGCCCGTATGGAGGACGAGGGCGAGCGCATCCTCAAGCTCAATATCGGCAACCCGGCGCCCTTCGGTTTCCGCACGCCCGACGAGGTCATCAAGGACATGCGCCAGCAGCTGCCCGACTGCGAAGGCTATTCCAACTCGCGCGGCTTGTTCTCCGCGCGCAAGGCGATCATGCAGTATTCGCAGATCAAGGGCCTGCCCAACGTTCAGATGGAGCATATCTACACGGGCAACGGCGTGTCCGAGCTCATTCAGCTTTCGATGAACGCGCTGCTCGACAATGGCGACGAGATTCTGATCCCCAGCCCTGACTATCCGCTCTGGACGGCGTGCGCAACCCTTGCCGGCGGTCATCCCGTACATTATTTGTGTGATGAGCAGGCGGATTGGTATCCCGACCTGGAGGATATGGAGTCCAAGATCACGAGCGCGACCAAAGCCCTCGTCATCATCAACCCTAACAACCCCACGGGTTCCGTCTATCCGCGTGAGGTGCTCGAGGGCATCGTTGAGGTTGCGCGCAGGCACCAGCTCATGATTTTTGCAGACGAGATTTACGACCGCCTGTGCATGGACGGCTATGAGCACGTCTCGATTGCCTCGCTCGCTCCCGATCTGCCCTGTGTCACCTTTAGCGGCCTTTCCAAGTCGCACATGATTGCGGGCTATCGTATTGGCTGGATGGTGCTTTCGGGCAACCAGCGCTGCATGAGCGACTTCATCATGGGCGTCAACATGCTCTCTAACATGCGCCTGTGCTCCAACGTGCCGGCTCAGTCGATCGTTCAGACGGCACTCGGTGGCCATCAGTCGGTCAACGACTACATCCGTCCCGGCGGCCGTGTCTACGAGCAGCGCAACTTTGTGTATGAGGCGCTCAACAAGATTGACGGCATCTCGGTGGTTAAGCCGCGTGCGGCGTTCTACATCTTCCCCAAGATGGATGTGAAGAAGTTCAACATCACCGATGACGAGCAATTCGCCCTTGACCTGCTGCACGAGAAGAAGATCCTGATTACGCGCGGCGGCGGCTTCAACTGGGCTGAGCCCGATCACTTCCGCATCGTGTACCTGCCGCGCATGGAAGTGCTCAAAGAGTCGCTCGAAGACCTCGCCGACTTCTTTGACCATTACCGCCAGAGCTAGTGGGATAGAAGTTCCGCACTATGAAAAGCTCCCTGCAGTTGCTTTGCTGCAGGGAGCTTTCTTGAATCGGCGGAACTAAATAACGATCCCGTTGCAGTGGTCGATTTCGTGCTGGATGATCTCGGCGGTGTAGCCCGAGAAGTTTTTGATGCGGTGGACGAAGTTCTCGTCCAAATACTCAACCTTAATGCGGCGATAGCGGGTACAGGGACGCTCGCCGATCAGCGAGAGACATCCTTCGCTCGTCTGATAGGCATTGACCTGCTCAAGAATTTGAGGGTTGTACATCAGGAGTGTCCTGTTGCTGTCCTTTACGCAGATGATGCGTTTGCGCACGCCGATCATGTTGGCGGCGACGCCCACGCACTCGCGCTCATGCTCGTGGAGTGTATCCAGGAGGTCCTGCCCGGTCGCGGCATCGTCGGGTCCCGCGTCTTCGGAAGGCAGGCGCAAAAAGAACTCGGATTTCATGATGGGCTTAATCATGGCGGGCTCCTCATGTCTTATGCTTTCGTGGACTTTTAATAATAGCGCGGAAGGAAAGCTGCGCGTCCGCGTTACAATCTTTCAACGTTGGACCATGTTGCCAGATTCGTCGTGTACGGCGTCTGGCGTAAGTCTAGGGCTCATTATTCGCCCTGGGCTGTTCCTCTGGGGCGATGCGACTGTCGTTCCAAGAGGAAGGAAATGCATGGGGAGCAAATCTCAGCAACAAGTTCAAGTAGCGCCATCGGCCACTGCGGCGATTCTCGTCGTAATGTATATTGCAGCCTTTGTTGCCGCGTTTAACGAGAACATCATTAACGTGGCGTTGCACGACATTATGGCAGCCTTTTCGGTGAGTGCCACCACGGCGCAGTGGCTCGTCTCGGGCTACATGATTGTGACGTCGATCTTTACGGCCATCATGGCCTTCCTGTCCGGCCGTTTCTCGACGCGCAAGCTGCTGTTTTTCGCATGCGGATGTATGGTCGCCGGCGAAGTCCTGTGCCTGTTCGCTCCGTCATTTAGCGTTTTGCTGCCAAGCCGTATTTTGCAGGCTGCGGGATCGGGCATCTTGTTCCCGCTCATGATGAACGTGGTGCTGTCTTGCGCTCCGCGCGAGAAGCTCGGTCTGTATCTGAGCCTGGGCGGTGCCTGCATTACGCTAGGGCCGGCGTTTGGACCCGTAATCAGCGGTCTTATGTGCACGTTGTTCGGCTGGAGGGCGGTGTTTGTAGTGCCGCTGGTGGGCGGCATTGTGGTCGCTGCGGCGGGCGTTAAGCTTGTTCAGAATGTCGGAGAGCGCTCGAGCACCACGCTTGATATTCTGTCGGTTGTTTTGCTCGCTGCCGGCATTACGGCATTCGTGCATTCCGTAGGCGAGTTCTCGACCAATCCGATTGCCGGCATCGTGGCGCTTTTCGCCGCCATTGTGCTGCTCGGCCTGTTTGCGGCCCGTCAGCTCAAGCTCGAGCATCCGGTGCTTAACGTGCGTCCCATGGCGAGCGTTCGTTTTTGGCCCGCGTGCCTGCTTGTGGTGGTGTCGATGATGACGACGTTCTCGATGAGCGTTTTGTTGCCGCTCTATTTTGAGGGCGCATACGGCATGACCGCACTTATTGCGGGCTTGCTCATTTTGCCGGCGATTGCCTGCAACGCCGTGACCTCGATTGTGGGCGGACGCGTGATGGACGCCCGTGGCGCATGGCCGCTGCTGCCGGTCGGCTTTGCCCTGATTGCCGTGGGGCAGACTGCCATCTCGATGACGGCGGCAAGTATGAACATCGGCGTCGTCGTGGCGCTGACCGTTGTGGTGTATGCCGGAGTCGGTTTGGTGCTGAGCCCCTCGCAAACGGCCGGCTTGGAGACGCTGCCTGCCGCTGAGCATCCCCACGGAACGGCATTGCTTAACACGTGGAACATGATTGCCGCATCGTTTGGCCCATCGCTGTTTATCGGTCTGCTCTCGAGTTCTGCGGCGACTGCCGGCGCGGCTGGCGCTGCGACCGACGTTGCCCAGGCGATTGGATTTGCAACTGCCGTGCGTGTGGCGGCTGTGATTGCCGTGGTCGGGTTCGCGACGTCGCTGGTGTACGCTCGTCGCGAGTCGCACATGTCGCATTAATGTGTGCACATAGATTCTGCAGCTAGATTGGATGGCAACACCATAAACTAATGGACGTTTTGCCGAGAGGCATGAATGATTTAAAGCGCAAAGAGTGCGCGACGGGCCCCGCGAATGGGGCGATGATGCCCGAGAGGGCTAAGAAGGAGTCTCATGTCCGAGAACGAAGAGATCATGAACGAGACCGAGAACGAGACCATGGCTGCCGAGGTTGAGGCAGTCGAGACCGTGGAGACCGAAGCTGCCGAGGTTGAGGCTGCTGACGAGGTTTCCGCCGAGGAGGAGGCCGAGGTTGTCAAGGCCGCCGTTGATTACGATGACGAAGAGCTGATGGACAAGATGCAGAAGGCCGCCCGCCTGCTGCGTAGCCGTCGCTTTGCTATTTCCAAGGAGGAGGAGGCCAAGGCCGAGCGCATGGCGAACATCGAGCGCGCCATCAAGCTTCTTGACCTCAAGCCCAAGATGGAGCAGAAGGAAATGTCCGACCTGCTGGGCATGCGCCTCCGTGAGCTCGATGGCCTGATGGCCGAGGCCGAGGCTGCCGATCTGGTCGGCCGCATCGACGACGCCGAGGGCGATATGCGCAAGATTGTTGTCTTCGCCGCCGAGGATGCCGCTGAGGGCCTGGTCGAGCTTGCCAACAAGAAGGAGAAGCTCCTGCCCGAGCTTTCTTATGAGGAGGCCACCGAGCTGATGGCCGCTCTCGATAAGGTTATCGCTCCGCTCGTCGCCATGGGCCTGGACGAGGACCGCGGTCCTCGCGGCGGCCGTGACGACCGTGGCGGCCGTGGCGGCGACCGTGGCGGTCGCGGCGGCTTTGGCGATCGCGGTGGCCGTGGCGGTGACCGTGGCGGTCGCGGTGGCGATCGCGGCGGCCGTGGCGGCTTTGGTGACCGTGGCGGCGACCGTGGCGGTCGCGGCGGCTTTGGCGGCAACCGTGGTGGCTATGGCGATCGCGGCGGCAACCGTGGTGGCTTCGGCGGTAACCGTGGTAACGACCGCGGCGGTCGTGGTGGCGACCGTGGCGGCCGCAACGGCGGCGGCTTCCGCGGTAACCGTTTTTAGTTACGGCGTTTTACCAAACGCCGTAACGGGCCGACGCTGCGCGGGCCGCATTTGGACAATCTGACGTTCAACTTCAAGGGCGCGACCAGAAGGTCAGCGCCCTTTCGTTTCACGTCACCTTGTCTCAAATGCGACCCGCTCGCTGATTTATGCTCAACCAGCGGCGCTTTAGTCGTTGGGGACGTACTTAAA
>DBFCNY010000093.1:0-8673 GCA_048298285.1 Collinsella sp. | reverse complement strand
GGTAAGACCCGTTTGCGCCGGCTGTCTCTGGCAGCGGATTCGTGCGTGAACCGAAAGTATTATGGCGGGGACCCCGGCGTCGGTCAACGGAAAACCGGGCTGCACACAATTCCACCATCCGACACGCTCCGCCGAAGGCCAGGCGCAAGGTTTCCGCTCGGTCAGGTCCTGGGCTCGCTCGGAAAGCACATTAAGTGCTTTCCGGCTCGTGCGGAATCTACGGAAACCTTGCGCCTGGCCTTCGGCGGCGCGTGCCTGCGTCAACTATGGGGCAGACCGGTTTTACGTTGACCGACGCGCCCCACGCATAATCCTTATGTCGGTAGGCTGATGCGTTGCGTCCCTGATGGCTACAGGGTTGAAACGAAGGTGGACAGGCGGTGGAGGCCTTCGTCTAGGTCTTTGTCGGAGACGCAGTAGCTTAGGCGGATATGGCCTTCGGTTCCGAAGCAGTTTCCGGGAACTAGGGCTACGTTGGCCTCTTTGATGGCTTTGATGCAGAAGTCTTCGCTGGTTAGGCCGAACTTTTTGATGCTTGGGAAAGTGTAGAAGGCTCCTGCGGGCTCTACTACGTCGAGGCCCATGGCGTCTAAGGCTGCGAGTACGCGTTCGCGACGGGCTCGGTAGACTTCGAGCATGGGGGTTGGGTCGACGGTCAGGGCTCGGGCCGCGGCGTCCATCTCGAAGGAGACGGCGCTCGATACTAGGTATTGGTGAGCCTTGGCGATCTCGGCGATGACGGGTGCCGCTGCTGCGAGCCAGCCCAGGCGCCAGCCGGTCATGGCCCAGGGCTTGGAGAAGCTCTCGATGATCACCGTCTGCTCGCGCAGCTCCGGGTGTCGCTGGGCAAAACGCTCGTAACCATCCACATAGACCAAACGGTTGTACACGTCGTCGCAGACCACGTAGATGCCCGACTGCTCCGCTACGCGCGCCACGGCGTCGAGCGATGCCGCGTTGAGAATGCAGCCCGTGGGATTGTTGGGCGAGCAGATAACGATGACCTTGGTCGCCGGGGTCACACAGGCGCGAAGCGCATCCTCGTCAATCTGAAATTGCGCAGGCTCCGTATCCAAAAAGACCGCTTTGGCGTGATTGGCCACAACGATGCTCTCGTACAGGCCAAAGGCCGGCGTGGGAATAATGACCTCGTCGCCGGGGTTGAGCATAGCCATGAATGTTGCCGACAGGGCCTCGGTCGCGCCGTCGGTCAGGATGACCTCGTCGGCCGAAAACATAAGGCCCGCGTCCCCCATGTAGGCAGATAACGCCTCACGCAGGGCGGGGCGACCGTTGTTGGGCGGATAGTGCGTGTCGCCGCGGTCCAACGAAGCAGTCACCTCGGCGCTAATCACATCGGGCGTGGGAAAATCGGGCTCACCTAGCACGAGCGCGATGCACCCCGGATGCTGGGCGGCGAGCGCGTTGATCCGGCGGATACCGGAGGGCTTAAGCGTGGCAAGCGAGGTGTTCATGGGCAGACGCATGACGTTCCTTTCGTAAGGGTTGCACTAGGATAGCGCGGCGGGACGCCGCCGGACGGTGTAACCTAAACGGAAACCAACCGGAAAGGAGGCGGCATGGAGACGACCGCACGCGGCGATGTACCAAAAACGCTGCAAACCATTGCGTATATCAGTATTCCCAAGAGCGCCGATCTTGAGTTTTTGCTCTGGGACCTGCAGGATGCCATCGCCGCCTATGCACAGATTTCCGGCACCGCACTCCCCCATCCAGTCGACTTGGAGGCGGATGATGCCGGCAGCGTTGCCGGTACCGCCGATGGCATTGTGTTCGCCGTTGAAGATGCACCCAATGATGAAGCGATGGCGCCCATTGAGCAGGTGCTCGACCGCTTTGGCGGCGCAGGGACGCGTGCCTACGTTGTTGTCCAGGCCGACATCGGCGGCCTGGAGCGAGCACACGGGCTCGTCGTGCGTCTGCGAGCGGCGTGCGACCTTCGTGGGCTGTCATGGTGCGGCGGCGTTGTCGCCTGTACCGGCAGCGGCTTCGCGGCGCTTCGTCACTCACCGCGCATGGGACTCTTGCGGCGACCGTTTTCGGAAGCGATGGACAAGCTCGTAGGCGCCGTTCGTATGGGCTGTTCGGTTGAGCATGCGCAGCGACTTGGTGGTGGTAATGCCGAGGACGTCGACGCCGACGGCATGGCTTGCGCCGAGCCAGCCGTGCCCGTGCCGATCTGGCGAGGCGTTCTGAAACACCTCGGCGCCCGCACTCAATCAATAATCTAAATTAATGAGCTGCCCAGTCAACGGCTTCACTCCAACGCTCGACAAGCCGCTCCAAACGCCACGCCGCGTTGGCAGGACTCGTCGACGGCAGCACGATGGCGGGTAGCCCCGTCCGCTCTTGTAGATAGCGTTTGTAGAGCCGTCCGGCCGTGCCGCCGTTGCAAACAACGATCTCGATCGGCGTGGCATCCACAATGCGTTCAATATGTGCCGGCACAACGTTTTTGATGCTAGCGTCACTCGAGCCCTTAATGTCGCAGCTCTCGATCACGTCCCACAGGGCCACACCGCCGTTGAGCAGCATAGCCCGCTTGGCAGCAATCGAGGCGGCGAGCGTCGCGGGCTCGCCGCTCGCCAAAGAGTCTCCCTCGTTGGGCGGCACGGGCGCACCAAGGCACGCGGCCATCACACGCCAAAAGCGGTTCTGCGGATTGCCATAGTAGAAGGCATTGGCACGCGAGAGCACCGAGGGAAACGACCCCAGCACCAAAACGCGCGAGCGCCGGTCGAACACGGGCTCAAACCCATGCTCAATATGCTGATAGCCCTCGTCAGACACAGGCATGGGCTAGGCCCTCAGCAGATAGCGCACCTCATAGGGTGCAAGCTCGAGGGTACCCGTGAGCTCGACCGTGGGCGCATCATCGGCAAGCAGGTCGACAAAGGAGCCGTTGAGCTCGCCGGCTCCAAAGGTATAGGGCTCGTTCACGGCATTGACCGCCACGAGCACCGTCGCGCCGTCACAGGCGCGCTCGAACAGCAGCTGCTTGTTCTGGATCACCACGTTGCGATAGGCACCGTAGTTGAGAGCGCGGGCCGCCGCGTCGTCGGCCGAGCGAAGGTGCGCGAGCTGCTTGATGAAGGCCGTCAGCTCGTTGGGCGCAGGCTCATCGAGCGCAGGTCGCAGCGCCCAGTCGCCATCGGGGCCGCCCTTTTCGCCGGGAATTCCCCACTCGCTGCCATAGTAGACGCACGGGATGCCCGGCATGCCAAAGAGCATGCCATAGGCGGGACGCAGGCACGACTTGTCGGTGAGGATACTTGCCAGGCGCGGCACGTCGTGGTTGTCGACAAACGACAGCAGGTGCTTGCCGCGGTAGATGCACCAGGGGTCGCCGCCAAACTGGCGGTGCAGCGAGTGCGCGATCTCGAACATGTTGACCGAGTTAAAGCTGGAGTACAGGCCCTTGTAGCACTCGTAGCTGGTGCAGGAGTCGAGCATCTCGTCGTTGACGATCTGGTTGTAGTCGCCGTGGAGCGTCTCACCAATCAGCACAAAGTCGGGCTTGAGCTCACGGGTAAAAGTATGCAGGCGGCGCATAAAATCGCGATCGAGCATATAGGCGACGTCCAAGCGCAGACCGTCGACGCCAAAGACCTCGGCCCAGCGACGCACGGACTCAAGCAGGTAATCGACCACAGCGGGATTTTGCAGGTTGAGCTTCACAAGCTCAAAATGGCCCTCCCAGCCCTCGTACCAAAAGCCGTCGCCGTAGCACGAGTCACCGTCAAAGCTGATGTGGAACCAATCCTTGTACGGCGAGTCCCACTTACACTCCTGCACATCGCGGAAGGCCCAAAAGCCACGGCCCACATGGTTGAAGACGGCATCGAGCACCACGCGGATGCCGTGGGCGTGCAGCGTCTCGCATACGGCGGCAAAATCGGCATCCCCACCCAGGCGGCGGTCGATGTGGCGCAGGCTGCGCGTATCGTAGCCGTGGCTATCAGACTCGAGCGGCGGGTTGATGAGCACAGCGCCAATACCGAGTTCCTGCAGGTAATCGGCCCATTGGGCGATTTTCATGATGGGGGCATCGGGGTTGGGTGCAGTGCCGGCAGCTTGGGAGAGTTCGTCCTCGGCAACGGGCGCGGCGTTTTCGCGCGGAGCTCCGCAAAAGCCCAGCGGATAGATCTGATAGAACGTCGTCTCGTATGCCCACATAGCAACCTCCTGGTAAGCTCAACACAACGACATCCATTGTATGCCCGCCGCGCACCCCCTTCCGCAAAATAAGTTGCGGTGGAATAGTTCCTGCTTGGGCCTTCAGAGGCCTTAAACAGGAACTATTTCACCGCAACTGATGAGGGAACGTGATTAGGCGACGGGCTTGGCGCGGCGGATGGCCGGGAACATTACCGTGATAGCGAGGATGACGCCCACGACGGCAATCGCCCCGCCCGCGAAGCCGATCCAGGCGATACCGGGGCCCGACACCACGGCGCCGCCGATCGCCGTACCGGTGCCGATCCCCAGGTTGAACAGGCCCGAGAAGATCGACATGGCGACGGCCGACGAATCTGCCGGCGTGTGCTTGATGAGCTCGGCCTGAAACGCCACGTTAAAGGCCGTGGCGCAGCAACCCCACAGTGCGCAGACGGCAAGCACCAACACGAGCGCCGAGGCTGCGGGGGCCATAAGCAGCAGAGCCACCGGCACGCCGGAGAGCGTAATAGCCAAGAACGGGAAGCGATGCCCGTCGAACAGGCGGCCAAACAGCCAGCTTCCGAGCAGACCAGAGCAGCCAAACGCCGTCAGCGTCATGGTGATGGCGCCCGCATCGACGTGCGCGACCTGCGCCAGGAAGGGCTCGATATAGCTGTAGCTTGCGTAATAGCCGGTCGCCATGAACACCGTGACCACATAGAGCGCGATGAGGAACGGGTTCTTGAGCAGCTCGGGCAGCTGCTTGAGCGTAAAACGCTCGCCCGCCGGCATGGTGGGGAACACCGTGGCCTGGTAGACGACCGCGACAGCAGACAGCGCCCCGACCACGGCAAACGTCATACGCCAGCCCACGGCCAGGCCAATGGCGCGGCCGAGCGGCAGGCCGAAGATCTGTGCGATGGAAGAGCCCGTGGCGATCATGCTGATGGCGAGCGCCCCGTGGCGTGTGTCAACCAGGCGCGACGCCATAATCGAAGCGACCGACCAGAACACGGCATGTGCGCAAGCGACCACCAGGCGCGCGCAGACCAGGATGGGATAAGTCGGCGCCACAGCGGACAGAAACTGGCCCAGCGAAAACACGACCAAAACGCCCAGCAGCATCCGCTTGAACTCAAAACGCGAGGCAAACACCATGAGCGGCAGTGACAGCAGCATGACACCCCAAGCATAAACCGAGATCATGATGCCCGCCTGGGCCTCGGTGAGCGAGAACGACGCGGCGATATCAGTCAAAAGGCCGATGGGCATAAACTCCGACGTGTTGAACACGAATGCACAGCAGGTGAGCCCGACGAGCGGGAGCCACTGCCTGAGCGTGATGCCGTCTTGCCTTGCCTGACTCATATATAACGTCTCCAATCATTTTGAGCGGAGGCGATTATATAGCAACGGCCCCGCATCCGTCAGCAACAGATGCGGGGCCGAAAACAATTCGATACACAGAGGCTGCGCCGTCAATAAAAAACTAAGCCAACCCCAGCAATATGCCCGCCGAATGCACGACAAACGCCACGATCCAGGCGACCGTCACTTGAAACGCGAACACGGCAACGGCGTAGCGCGCGCCCAGCTCGCTCTTGACGGCGCCGATTGCAGCCACGCACGGCGGGTACAGCAACGTAAAGACCAGGAACACATAGGCAGTAAACGGCGAAAACATGGTCGACAGTGCCGCGGGCGAGGTCGCGCCCAAAAGTACCGTGAGGGTCGAGATGACACTCTCCTTGGCGATAAGTCCGGTGACGAGCGCCGTGGATGCACGCCAGTCGCCAAACCCAAGCGGCGTCAGCGCCGGCGCGATGATGCTGCCGAGGCCCGCAAGCAGACTCTGCGACTGATCAGCGACCACATTAAAGCGGATGTCGAACGTCTGAAGGAACCAGATGACCACGGTAGCGGCAAAGATAATGGTAAAGGCCTTGGTAATAAAGTCTTTGGCCTTATCCCATGCCAGCATCACCGTCGTCTTGACGCTCGGCAGGCGGTAATTGGGGAGCTCCATGATAAACGGCACCGGGTCGCCCTTAAATGCCGTGCGGTTGAGCACCAAAGCCGCAATGCAGCCGACCACGATACCGATCAGATAGAGCGAGACCATGGCGGGAACCGTCGCCTGTGGGAAAAACGCCCCGCACAGCAGACCGTAGACCGGCAACTTGGCCGAGCAGCTCATGAACGGCGTGAGCATGACCGTCATCTTGCGGTCGTGCTCGGATGGGAGCGTACGGGTCGACATGATAGCCGGCACGGTGCAACCAAAACCGACGAGCATAGGCACGAAGCTACGGCCCGACAGGCCAAAGCGACGCAGCACTTTATCCATGACAAAGGCCACGCGCGCCATGTAGCCGGAGTCTTCCAGAATGGAGAGGAACAAGAAGAGCACGACGATAATCGGCAGGAAGGTCAGCACGCTGCCCACACCCGTAAGCACGCCGTCGACAGCCAGCGAGCGCACCACGTCGTTGGTTCCGAACGCCTTGAGACCCGCATCGGCCGAGGCGATGATGGTAGCGATACCGTCCTCCATGAGTCCCTGCAACGCCGCGCCGATCACGCCAAACGTCAGCCAAAAGACGAGGCCCATGATCACCAGAAACGCCGGAATGGCCGTGTAACGACCTGTCAGGATACGGTCGATCTTGACGGAGCGCACGTGCTCGCGGCTCTCATGCGGCTTGACGACGCAGCGCCCACACACGTCGCCGATAAAGCTAAAGCGCATATCGGCCAGCGCGGACAGGCGGTCGGTGCCGGCCTCGCCCTCCATCTGGGTAATGATGTGCTCGATGGCGTCGAGCTCGTTGCGATCCAGGTGAAGCGCCTCGGTTACCAACTCGTCGCCCTCAACCAGCTTGGTCGCCGCAAACCGCACCGGAATGTGCGCCGTCGCGGCATGGTCCTCGATCAGGTTAGCAATACCGTGGATGCAGCGATGCAGCGCACCGCCGTCCGGACCATCGGGTGCGCAAAAGTCCAGACGGCCGGGACGCTCGCGGAACCGCGCCACGTGCAAGGCATGGTCCACCAACTCGCCGATGCCCTCGTTACGCGCGGCGCTAATGGGGACGACCGGCACGCCCAACAGACTCTCGAGCAGGTTGACGTCAATGGCGCCGCCGTTGGTCGTCACCTCGTCCATCATGTTGAGCGCGATGACCATGGGGCGGTCGAGCTCCATAAGCTGCAGCGTCAGGTACAGGTTACGCTCAATGTTGGTGGCGTCGATGATGTCGATGATGGCGTCCGGGCGCTCGTCGAGGATGAACTGACGGCTCACGACCTCTTCGCCTGTGTACGGCGACAGGGAGTAAATACCGGGCAGGTCGGTAACGCTCGTCTCAGGGTGGTTACGGATGGTGCCGTCCTTGCGGTCGACCGTCACGCCGGGAAAGTTGCCGACATGCTGGTTGGAGCCTGTAAGCTGGTTGAACAGCGTGGTCTTGCCGCAGTTTTGGTTACCGGCAAGGGCAAAATGCAGCGGTGCGCCCTCGGGCACGGCCGTTTTTGCCGCACGGGGCGAATACGTCCCCTCGCCGAGTGCCGGATGCTCCGTCGTGCCGATTGCGGCGTTAACGCGCGGACCGGCATCGGTGTCGTGCACATCCACGAGCTCAATGCGTGCGGCATCGTCCTTGCGCAGCGTCAACTCGTAGCCACGCAGGCGAATCTCGAGCGGGTCGCCCATGGGGGCGTACTTCATCATGGTGACTTCGGTGCCCGGCGTTAGGCCCATGTCCAAAATATGCTGTCGGAGTGCCTGGTCGTCCGATGTCACCGATGCGACAACGGCGTCCTTTCCAATCTCGAGTGTATCGAGCTTCACGTCCGCGTTCCTCCCCCGGCGCCCACAGGGCGTTGCATTTATGTTCACCATGGCTAACCGTTTGCCATGGCTAACCAATTTATCCATGCATGATAGCGCGAACATACAACGATGTTCAATCAAC
Organism: Collinsella sp.; assembly: GCA_048298285.1. Lineage (GTDB taxonomy): Bacteria > Actinomycetota > Coriobacteriia > Coriobacteriales > Coriobacteriaceae > Collinsella. The sequence goes on along the minus strand of DBFCNY010000093.1, from coordinate 520 downwards.
AGATTGGTGCAAGGGGGTTTCCGGGCCATTGCTTCCCAGGCGGCACCCTTTCGGAAACCGCACCCCACTATCCAGGCGAATTCCGGGATGCAGTTTCCCGATGGGGGCTCCTGGGGAAACTGCATCCCACTCCGAAACGCTAAAACGGGATGGGCTTTCCGACTGAGGTCTCTAGCGGAAACTGCGTCCCGGAATCTGCAGCAGAAACGGGACGCAGTTTCCGAACGGAGAGCACAGCAATGTTGCGCAACAACGGGCAAGCGTTCGCCCTTAGTATGAGGACAGAAGGAAATGTGCCCGGTATTCGCGCGGGCACCGATCGAGGGGAGTCTGCACATGTTCTGCCGAAATTGCGGGTCGAAGGTCGAGGACGGGACCAGGTTCTGCCCCGTGTGCGGCGAGCCCATTGCCGCCGAATATGAAGCCCCGGCCGAATCGCAGGGCGACTATCAACCCGCCCCGGCAGCCGAGGCGCAGCCGACGACACCGGCGCCGGCGAAGGCCAAGCGCTCAAAGAGGC
>DBFCNY010000092.1:0-3499 GCA_048298285.1 Collinsella sp. | reverse complement strand
GACTTCATGGACAGGGAGATACGACGACGGTCGAGGTCGATCTCCATGACCTTGACCTGAACCTTGTCGCCCACATGGGTGACCTGAGAAGGCTGATCGACGTGCTTGTTGGCCATCTCGGAGATGTGCACCAGGCCCTCGATGCCCTCGCCCAGGTCGACGAAAGCGCCGAACGGGACAAGCTTGGTCACAGTGCCCTCGACGATAGCGCCGACGGGGTACTTCTTGACCAGTGCGCGCCACGGATCCTCGGTGGTCTGCTTGAGACCAAGGGAGATGCTCTCGCGGTTGAGATCGACGTCGAGAACCTCGACCTCGACCTCCTGGCCGACCTTGACAACCTCGGAAGGATGGTTGACGTGGTTCCAGGAAAGCTCGGAGATGTGGATGAGGCCGTCGATACCGCCGAGGTCGACGAAGGCGCCGAAGTCGACGATGGAGGAAACGGTGCCCTGGAGACGCATGCCAGACTTGAGCTTGGACAGGATCTCGGAGCGCTCGGCCTTACGGGACTCCTCGAGCACGACGCGACGGGAGAGGACAACGTTGTTGCGGTTGCGGTCCATCTCGATGACGCGGGCCTCGATGCGGGTGCCCATGTAGGAGGTGAGGTCCTTGACGCGACGGAGGTCGACGAGGGAAGCGGGCAGGAAGCCACGCAGGCCGATGTCGAGGATCAGGCCGCCCTTGACAACCTCGATAACCTCGCCCTCGACGTTCTCGCCAGAGTTGAACTTCTCCTCGATGCGGTTCCAAGCACGCTCGTACTCGGCACGCTTCTTGGACAGGACCAAACGACCGTCCTTGTCCTCCTTCTGGAGAACCAGGGCCTCGATGGGATCACCGAGTGCAACGATGTCTGCAGGGTTAGCGTCCTTGCGGATGGACAGCTCGCGGACCGGTATAACGCCCTCGGACTTGAATCCGATGTCAACGAGCACCTCGTCATGCTCGATCTTAACGACAGTGCCGTTAACGAGATCGCCCTCATCAAAGTCGGTAATCGTACCGTCGATGAGGTTGTTCATCTCCTCCTCGTTGACATCGTCAAGAGAGAAAATGGACGAGTTCTGAATCTCACTCAAAGGTGGACCCCTTTCGAACTACGGGGCCCCGATTGCTAGGACCTACAGAAGGGTGCGACAAGCACACAACGTTTAGGAACACTCGGGAGCCGACAGATACTAATGTGATGCTTATGCAATCACGTTCGTATAGATTACGGGGAAACGACTTCGATTTCAAGCGTGAACTGCGTTTTTTTACTCGTGTGGAGACTTTTTCGTAATCTTATGGACAGCCGTCTTCACAACTTGACGATAAGCGGATAGAGATACGGCTTTGGAGTAAAGTATCCGGAATCAACGATTCTAGATCGAATTTACGAGAAAGGTGCTCGCGTGCTCAAAGCTGTCGTTTTCGATATGGACGAAACGCTTCTTAGCATCAACCTCAATGCGTTCATCCTTCGCTATTTTAAGGATGTGTCGTCGATGCTCGCGGACATTGGACGGCGCAGCCGCGGTGGCACGATGGCACGCCTGGGTACCATTTTGGTCGACCTCAACGCCAACCGTCGCAGCGGCACAGACAATCGCACCAATCTTGAGTTTTATCAGACCGAGGTCGAGCGCAGATGCGGCATTTGCCTCTCGGACCCCCTCATCAACGAGGCGTTTACCTACTACGAGCGCGAGATTTTGCCGTTCAAAAACGACGACATGATCAACGCGAAGGCAATGCCCGGCGCGCACGCCGCGCTCCAGGCAGTACAAGACGCAGGGCTGCGCTGTGCACTCTTCACCAATCCTAGCTTTCCCCAGGGTGCCATCGAGTGTCGCATGGGCTGGGGCGAGCTGAGCGACGTCCCCTTTGAACTCGTGACGCACATGGGAAACGCCACTCGCTGCAAGCCCGATGCCACGTATTACCTGGAGCAGTTGCAGGTGATGGGACTCGAGCCGCACGAGGTCCTCATGGTGGGCAACGATCCCAAGCGTGACTTCCCCAGCCCCGACTGCGGCATCCAGACCGCCTACGTGGGCCAGGGAAAACCGAGCCGAGCAACCTGGCGCGGCACCATGGAAAACTTCGCCCGCAACTTCAACGCCGTAGTAGAAGCCTTCTACGAACACCAAGTAGCCGACGAACTGTCCTAGCAGACTTGGGTCTTGCCGATCATGATGTTGAGGATCTCGACGTCGGTATCTTTCATGCCCACACGGCCCACGTAGCCCATGCTGGCGATTGTCTGCTCAACGGTATCTTGGATCAGGCCCTCGCCGGCACGGAAGCCGCGGCCCTGCATGGCCATATCGTGGCCCAGAATCGCCGCATCGACGGCGGCGGAAATCTTGGCGGCACAGCTTGCCTTGGCGCCATCGCACACGATGCCGCCAACGTTACCGAGCGTGTTCGAGACCGTCGCGCCGATCTGCTCGCGCGTGCCACCACACAGCCAGGTAATCGCGGCACCGGCACCGCACGCGGCACAAATAGCACCGCAAAACGCCGAGAGTGCACCGATATAGCTCTTGATATGCACGGCGATAAGATCGGACAGCATCACGGCGCGCACCAGGCGATCATGGTCGCAGCGCAGGTACTCGGCATACTCCATAACGGGCAGTGCGCAGGTAATGCCCTGGTTGCCCGAGCCGCACACAATGGCGACCGGCAGCGCACAGCCGTTCATGCGGGCGTCGGACCCGGCGGCCGCACGGGCGCGGGCACGGCAGGCGACGTCATCGGCACGAGCACCCAGCAGCGTGCGGCCAACCTCGGCACCCCAAGCGTGCGCCAGGCCCTCGGCGCTGATCGCGCCGTTCAGCTCAATCTGACGCTCAACGGCAGCGCGGGCACCATCGATGTCGCCGTCCTCAATAAAGTCGATGATGGACTCAATCGACATGGGCGTGTCAGCGCTATCTGCCGCACGCTCGGCCATAACGCGCTCGGCGCAGGCGGCACACTCCCCCGCCGACTTGCCGCATACCGGAATACCGTCGAGCGTATGGCACGTGACATTGGTGTGGTGGTCGGTAATCTCGACGACTGCGGTATGGCCCCCGGCTGTGGCAGTCACCTTGATGTAGAGGTTGGGCACACCCTCGACAAGCGACACATCGCAGTAGCCGGCATCGGCGAGGAGCTCGGCCACACGAGCACGGTCTTTATCGTCAACGCTCTCGAGCACCTCAAGCGCGCTCTTGGCGTCGCCGCCCACGGCACCCAGCACGGCCGCCGCCTCAATACCGTGCATACCGCCCGAATTGGGCACGGTCACGCTCTTAACGTTCTTGATGATGTTGCCCGAGCAGGCGACATCCATATGATCGGGTTCGCAACCGAGCGTCTGGCTCGCCAGCGCCGCTGCATAGGCAACGGCAATAGGCTCGGTGCAGCCGAGCGCACAGACAAGCTCGCGGTTCAAAACATCGAAATACGCGGTATCACGAAGGGAATCGGCATGCATAGGTATCTCCTACTTGTATAAGGG
>DBFCNY010000091.1:0-3323 GCA_048298285.1 Collinsella sp. | reverse complement strand
TCTTTCGGGCCCTTGTCAGGGCCGATTCGTTAGCGCCCCTCCGTGTGAGGCGTTATTGCTGACGACATATTTATATCCAAAATCAGCTCATACTTCCACCTTGCCCCCGAACGGTTTTTTATAGGGGGTGAACGGCATACACATATACTTCACGCATGGCACACTTCATCTTAATAAAGCGTATTTACGTGCTTAAACGCGTTTTAATCCTAAAATCAAATGGAACTAAACTTTGTTAAACCATCCTCAAATTGCATATTTCCAATAAAGCTATGAATAGAATTAGCGGTTCACACCGCGTCTCAACCATTTTCATTTTTATTCAGTAAAAAGTGTGTCCTAGTCATTTCTGATAAATAAATTACCGTTTACCAGACGCTTGATACCGTTCACCGGAAACTCAGTATAAGGCCCAGCGGATACCGCCTCGCTTTACGGCCCCATTTGTAACAACTTGACTTCTCGGTATAGAAAAACGGACCCGCTTCCCCTAGGGAAACGGGTCCGTTTTCGATTATCTTCGGCTAATTTGGATAAGGCCCCCGAAGACCATCGGAATCCTAGCGATCGAACTCCGCCAGTGCCTCGCCCAAAAGCCTCAGGCCCTCGCGCAGAACGTCCTCGCTCGCGCAGTAGCCCAGGCGTGCGCCGCAGGGAAGCTCAAAACGGCTACCGGGGACCAGCAGCACTCCCCTCTCGGACAGCAGGCGCCTGCAGAACTCCTCGTCATCCTCGGGAATATCCAGCTGGATAAACGAGGTGGACACGCCCTGCGGGGCCGTCCAGGAAACGCGATGCTGCGTATCGATCCAAGCCTGCGCGATATCGCGGTTGCCAAACACGATCTTGCGATTGCGCTCGAGAATCTTATCCTTGTGCTCAAGCACATAGGTCGCCAGAGCATCGTTGAACACGCCGCCGCAGATCATGGTGTAATCGCGATAGGTACGGATGCGGTTGGACACCTCTTTGTCGGCCAGGACCCAGCCCACGCGGGCCGCAGGTGTCGAATAGGTCTTCGACAACGAGTTGGTGACAATGGCCCTCTCGTACACGTCGACCATCGACATAAAGGACTCAGTGTTTTCGAGCGGCAGATATACCTCGTCGCACAGCACGTAGGCGCCCACCGAGCGGGCGATCTCGGCAATCTGGCCGAGCATATCGGCATCGAGCACCGTACCGATGGGGTTAGATGCGTTGTTTATGCAGATAAGCTTGGTGTTGGGACGCACCAAGCGCTTGAGTTCCTCGATATCGGGCTTCCAGCCGAGTTCCTCGCGAAGCTCCCAATACTCGACCTCGGCGCCCAGCGTGCGCGGAATCTCGTAGAGCGGCGCGTAGGTGGGCCACTCGGCGATAACATGGTCGCCGGGCTCGACCACAGCCATGATAGCGTTGAGGTTAGCGCCCGTGCAGCCATTGGTCTGCAGAATGTGATCGGGATTGACCTCCCGACGATACAGCTTGGCAACCTCGGCCTTAAACTCCGGCGAGCCCTCGATCCAGCCGTAGTTCATCTTCTCGCGGTCCAGGCGCTCGTAGAACGTGGCGCCGTCCTGTTCATCGAGCGCGCGCAGCTCGCCCATGGTGAGCGACGAGATCGTCGACTGGGCGATGTCCCACGTGGCGCTCTTCTCCCAAACGTTGAGCCATTCCTCAACGCCAATCGTCTTGATGTCCATGGCCAAGCTCCTTACAAAAGCAGTCATCCAATCGTGTTGACGTTCCTCATACAAGATTGGGGCGGTGCGAAAACCCGCACCGCCCCAATGGGAGACATCTAATGGCAGCTAGATGTATGTATTATGACCTGTACGGGTCCTTGAAGACCTTAGAGGTCCTCGCGCCAGAAGGGCATGCTCATGCAGCGCGGGCCGCCGCGGCCGCGGGAGAGCTCGGCGGAGGGCACGACGAGAAGGTCCAGGCCCTCCTTGTACAGCACGTCGTTGGTGACGGTGTTGCGGGCGTAGACGCAGATCTTGCCGGGCTCGACGCACAGGGTGTTGGAGCCGTCGTTCCACTGCTCGCGGGAGGCCGCGATCGGGTCGCCGCCGCCGCAGGGGATCAGCTTGACCTGGTCGACGCCGGTGGCGTCCTCCAGGACGTGCTCGAGGGTGTCCTCGATCAGGCGGATGTTCACGTCGCCCGGGTTCTTGCCGGCGGTCAGCTCGTAGACGCGCAGGGTGCCCATGATGGCGGGGTGGATCGTGAACTTATCGACGTCGATCTGGGTGAAGACCGTGTCGAGGTGCATGAAGGCGCGCGAGACCGGGATATCGAAGGCCAGGATGCGCTCGACCTTGGAGTCGGAGTTCCAGAAGATGTTCTGGGCCATGACGTCGATCGCGGCGGCCTGGGTGCGCTGGGAGATGCCGACGGCGAGGGTCTTCTCGTTGATGTTCAGCACGTCGCCGCCCTCGGTGTGGAACTGGCAGTCGCGGCGGAAGTACAGCGAGACGTCCTTGTAGTCGGGGTGGTACTTGAAGATGTACTTGCCGTACAGGGTCTCGCGGTTGCGGGTGACCGAGTACATGCGGTTGAGGTTGACGCCCTCGCCGATGACCGCGAACGGGTCGCGGGTGAAGTAGAGGTTGGGCATCGGGTCGATGATCAGGTCGGACTCGGACTCGGAGTTGACCAGGGAGTCGAGGGTCGTGGACGCCGTGAGGGGCATGTCGATCTCGGACTTGGTCATGCCGGCCATGGTCTTCTTGACGAACTCGAGGTTGTCCTCGATGGAGTCCAGCTTCTCGCGGACGATCTGCGGCATGTGCTGGCCGCGGATGCCGGCCTCGGCGATGTACTGGTCGGTGAACTCGGCGCGGGCGCCGGGGACCTGGTCGAACACCTCGGCGACGAGGTTCTCGAGATAGAGGACCTCCACGCCCTGGTCCCTCAGGATCTGGGCGAAGGTGTCGTGCTCCTGCTGCGCGACCTCCAGGAACGGGACGTCGTCGAACAGGAGTCGCTCGAGCTCGTCGGGCGGCAGGTTGAGGAGCTCGTCGCCGGGACGGTGCAGGCAGACCTTCCTGAGCTTGCCGATCTCGGAAGGCACGTGCAGACCTTTCGTCATGGCCTCCTACCTTTCTTTCGGGCCTTTCGGCCGAATCTCTCAGCGCCCTTCCATAGCGGACGCTGCTTGCTGACAGCTCTAGTTATATCCAAATTCCACCCGCAATTCCACCTCGCCCCCGAACGGTCAACAAAGTGCGATGAACGGTATATCGCATGAGATTCCCCCATAATGTACTTCGGCGTTCTAAAGTAACTTTTCTAAGGTAAACGCTCTTTTTTCCTAAAAACTATTTGCAATTGCATCT